>NZ_JANFYJ010000050.1:0-16641 GCF_024460495.1 Hungatella sp. SL.1.14
GCAGATGGAATAAAAATGGAGTATAGAAGATTTTTAGAAAATAATTAAAATTTGTTCTATTTGTTCTATATGTTCTGCTTAGAAATGTTATAGTATAGACTGGAAGATCTGAAAACAGATTTCCTCCCCCCAATTGACTGCCTCCGGCTTTTACCGGTCGGCGGCTGAAGCGCCGGTATCCATGGATACGTCCGGCAACGCGCGTTAATAAGGTTGATACCACCTGACTTACTGCTAAGCTGCAGCGACAAAGGTATCCGTCTAACAGTTTGCCGAGTTTTATGTCCCCACGGACGAGGGATTAAAACCGGCTCGTCAGGACAGAGCCTCACGGAGAAGGCGCGTAGGAAGAGCTTGCCGAAGTAGACTGGGTTCGACTCCCAGTGTCCTGAATTTTCTCCTTTGGAAGAGTCCTTGCAGAGATGTGAGGGCTTTTCTTTTGCAAAAAAAATTTATACAGAGTATTAAAAGAGACATTTTTTGCAATACTTTTGGTGTATATTTATTTTCAAAATATATAGAAAAGGTTGACAAAGGGTGTTATAATGAAGATGCAAAACAATGGAAACGAAGTAGAAAAGGAGAATTTAACACAGAAGAAACAAGGAGATGATGCTATGAATAGCAGTGTATTAAGTTATACTAAGCTTGATTTGCACTCCCTTGGAAAGAAAAACGTCAAAATAGTGTCTTCTGAAGAAGCGCTAAAAGATGTAATCCCAATGAAATGGGAAGAAGATACAATACAGGGGAGAACGAAGGTAACAGTAACCAAAAGAAACAGTTAAGGAGTATTAACGTCAAATGTGTAAAGTTGGAGATATCATAGTTGTTAGGAACTATTTAAGCCAGGGACAGACCATTAAAAGACATTCCTTTGTAGTGCTTAGTACAGAGCATGGAGAAATTCAGGGAATGGACTTTGATTTGGTTTGCAATGTTATGTCTTCTTTTCGTTCAGAAGAACAAAGAAAAAGGAAGATGGGATATCCGGGAAATTTTGAGTATCCGGCCGATGCCGAGAATATTAGAAATGGACATGGAAGATCAGGATACATAAAAGCTGAACAATTTTATTACTTTAACAGAGAGAAAACGGATTTTTATGTCCTCGGTAATGTAGAGCCAGAGCTGTTTAATGTTTTAATTGAGTTTATCAACCAACTTAAGGACATTGAGGTTATTACGGATAATTTATGAATTTAGAAAAGGGTCACTCACCAGTGGCTCTTTTTCTATACCCAAAAACGAAACGAATGAGAGGTGGTGGTGATGGCAAGGCCGAGAAGCCCGAACAGGGACAAAGCCTGTGAATTATGGCTGGAGAGCGGAAAGAAACGTCCACTGAAAGATATAGCGGCGGAGCTGAAAGTATCAGAAGAGCAGATCCGCAAGTGGAAGAATCAGGATAAGTGGGATAAAGTAACGTTACCTAATGCAAAAAGTAACGTTACCAATCGTAAAGGCGGGCAGCCGGGGAATAAGAACGCTGTCGGCCACGGCGGTACCGGACCGCCAGGAAATAAAAATGCTGTAAAGCACGGCGCATACGAACAGATATATTACGAGGCCCTTCCCGAAGAGGAACGGTCTCTTTTTGATTCTATTCCAGATACGGCAGTGCTGGACGGAGAAATCAAGCTGCTCCGGCTGAAGCTGGCTCGCCTGATCGGACGCAGTGAGATAAAGACATACGATATGTTCGGAGGGGAACATAAGAGAGAGATTACAGAGGCCGAGCGAGAGAAAGGAATTCTGGAAGTCACAGCAGAGCTACGGAAACTGATTAAGACAAAGAAGCAGATCGAGATAGCAGAACTGAAAGCTGGTGGCGGAGATCCAGACGAATCAGAGGACGACGGATTTATGGCGGCGTTAGAAGGGACTGCGGCGGAGGACTGGGAAGATGAAGAGTAAGAGACAGATATTTCATTTCAAACCGTTCTCTCTCAAACAGCGCAAAGTGCTTAACTGGTGGTGCGATACGTCTCCTGTGAAGGACAAGGACGGGATTATCGCAGACGGAGCGATTCGATCCGGAAAAACGGTCTGCATGTCATTATCATTCGTCTTTTGGGCCATGGCGAATTATTCTGATCAGAACTTTGCCATGTGTGGTAAGACAATCGGGAGCTTCCGGCGTAACGTACTGACGATCCTCAAACTGATGCTTCGGAGCCGCGGTTTCCAGGTTGCTGATCACCGAGCTGATAACCTGGTTGAGATCAGCCGTAATGGAGTGACCAATCACTTTTATATCTTCGGGGGCAAGGATGAGAGTTCACAGGACCTCATTCAGGGGATCACCCTTGCAGGTGTATTCTTCGATGAAGTTGCACTGATGCCGGAATCTTTTGTTAATCAGGCTACGGGCCGGTGCTCCGTTGACGGAAGCAAGTACTGGTTTAACTGTAACCCTGATGGTCCGTATCACTGGTTCAAGCTTAACTGGCTGGATAAGGCAAAAGAAAAGAATCTTTTGGTTCTGCATTTTACGATGGATGATAATCTGAGTCTGTCAGAGCACATCAAGGAGAGATACCGGAACATGTATACCGGTGTCTTTTTTAAACGTTATATTCTGGGCTTATGGGCTATGGCGGAAGGCATTATCTATGATATGTTTTCTGAGGATCGCCATGTTAAAACTATTCTGGAGTATGCCAGACAGCTTATAGATGGCGGTCGTTATGTGAGCATAGACTACGGCACACAGAACGCCACGGCATTTTTGCTATGGAATAAGGGACGTGACGGGAAGTGGTACTGTATCAGAGAGTATTACTACTCAGGCCGAGATAAGGGTATACAGAAGACCGATGCTGAGTATGCCGAGGATTTAAAAAAGTTTCTGGACGGCACTCCTGTCAAGGCTGTCATTGTGGACCCGTCAGCAGCTTCATTTATTGCGGAGCTTAATAAGCACGGATTTACTGTGATCCAGGCAGACAATGCTGTAGAAGACGGGATACGGCTGGTGGCAACGCTCTTAAACACTGAGCGGATTGCATTTAGTCAGTCCTGCAAAAATACAATCATGGAGTTCGCTTCCTATATTTGGGACCCGAAGGCCGCAGAGCGCGGAGAGGATAAGCCAATAAAGCAGCATGATCACGCCATGGACGCAGTAAGATACTTCTGCTACACGATTCTGAATAACAAGGCAGTGAGAGTCAGAAAGAAATCCGATTACGGATTACATTAAGGAGGTGAAGAGTATGGGAAGATACAGTGAAATAGCCCAGAATATAGAAAAAGAATGCGATTATATGGGGAGTCGAAAAAGCCTTGAAGTTTCACTGAAAGTGCTGGATACACTGGATCAGAATACAGATTCACTTCCAGTGAAACAGGCGATAACAATTTTAGATGACGCTAAAAATGTACTGTTGCAGTTGGTTGGAATTAATTAAAAACCGTAATCTGAGCGTTTATGAACCATAGTTTTTGACAGAGAAGTTCAACAGAAAGAAGGTGATAACCATGTACATATACACGATGCCCCGCGAGAACTGGGACGAGTCAAACCCGGATAAACAGGCAATCCGCACACTAATAGTAAAACACCGGCGGGAGGCCAATCAGCTGCGAAAGTCTATGAAGTATTATGAGGGAGAGCATAAGATCCTAACGGAGAGCCGGAAGACAAAGCTGGTGTGCAACCACGCAAAGGATATCAGTGACACGGCCAGCGCCTACTTTATTGGCAACCCAATTTCATATAACAGCAAAGAGGATATAACACCGCTCACCGATGCCTTTGAGATTGCCGGTGCCGATGAGGCTGACGGGGACAATGGTCTGGACCTGTCAGTGTACGGCCGGAGCTATGAGTACATCTATCCGATGGAGGGCGAGACGGATTTAACGATTAAGAGCCTGTCCCCCGAAAATACCTTTATGGTATATGACGACACGATCGAACAGAAAGAGCTTTTCGCGGTGTATTACTACGCGAAGAAAGATGATTCTGACAAGAAGAGGGCCATCTACGTAGCTACCGTGTTGACGGAACATTATAAGTGGGTGCTGAACATTGAGAATATCGATAGTCCGCAGGCATTACTTGAGGAGCCAACACCGCATTACTTTGACGAGGTTCCGGTGATCGAGTATCTGAACAACAAGCTTGCGATTGGTGACTTTGAGCTTCAGATCCCGTTGATTGATGCCTACAACGCACTGATGAGTGACAGAATCACGGATAAGGAGCAGTTTATTGATGCAATCCTGGCGCTGTACGGGGCCATGCTGGGAGATAATGAGGCAAAGGACGCAGACGGCAGGACAGCGGCACAGAAGCTTAAGGAAGACCGTTTAATGGAGCTTCCGAAAGATGCGAAGGCTGAGTATATTACCCGTACATTTGATGAATCGGGCGTGGAAGTCCTCAAGAAAGCCATAGAACAGGACATTCACAAATTCAGTCATATCCCCTGCATGACAGATGAGTCCTTCGGTGGGAATGTTAGTGGCGTCGCCATGGAATTTAAGCTTCTTGGCATGGAGAATATTACAAAGATCAAGACCCGGTATTATAAACGAGGGCTGCGGAAGCGCTTAAGGTTGTTTGAGGACTGGCTGGCAAAGAGTAAATCTGTCCAGGTAGACATATCCGGTATAACTCCGACATTCTCCCGGGCCATGCCGAAGAATCTGCTGGAGATCAGCCAGGTGACCGCCAATCTGTGGGGAAAGGTCAGCAGGAAAACGCTTCTGTCACAGATCCCCTTTGTGGAGAATGTGGAGGAGGAGCTGGCGGCAGTGAAAAAAGAGGAAGACGAGGCAGCTAAAAAGCAGATGGAAATGTTCGGCCTGGGAAGCAATACCCCGCCGCCGGATGGCGAGGAAGAACCGAAGAAGAAAAAGCCGGGTGGGGTAGATGAGTAGTGCGTCATACTGGGAGAAACGCGAGGCACAGCGTATGTTTGAATATATGCAGTCTGCCGAGGATACCGCCGATGAGATTGCAAAGCTGTATCTGAGGTCTTCCGAGTACCTTAGCGCCGAGCTGGACAAGATATATGAGCGATACAAGCGCAAGCACCATCTGACTGATGCAGAGGCTTACAGGCTGCTTAATTGCCTGCATGACAAAACGTCCATAGAAGAACTTAAAGAGGCATTGCGGGCCGGTGACGGCGTTGAAAAGGATATTCTGGCAGAGTTGGAAGGCCCGGCATACCGCGCGAGGTTGGAACGCTTGGAGCAGCTTCAGAATCAGCTTGACCAGACCATGCGAGAGGTCTATAAGCAGGAGAAAGCCAGAACTACCAGCCATTATGTAGACCTTGCCAACGAGGCATATTACAGGTCCATTTTTGATATTCAGCAGCGTACAGGGTTAGGGTTTTCCTTCAGCGCAATAGACCCGGCTGTGATAGACCGGGTCATTAACAGTAAGTGGTCAGGAGCCAACTACTCAACACGCATCTGGAATAATACACAGGCCCTTGCACAGGATTTGAAAGAGGAGCTGCTGGTCAATCTGGTCACTGGCCGGACCGATCGGGAAGTTGCCGAAATCATAGCGAATAAGTACGCACAGGGAGCCAGTAATGCCCGGCGGTTAGTACGTACAGAATCCTGCAACCTAGCGAATCAGATGGAGATGCAGTCCTATGAGGAATGTGGGATAGAGAAATATCGGTTCGTGGCTACTTTGGATTTAAAGACTTCGGCTGTCTGCCGGAAGCTGGACGGGAAGGTATTTCCGGTATCGGAGCAACAACCGGGGAAAAACTGCCCTCCAATGCACCCATGGTGCCGGTCAACAACCATCTGTGTGATCGATGAGATAGACATGTCGAACATGAAGCGCCGCGCACGTGATCCGGTGACAGGGAAAACGAATACAGTACCGGCTGATATGACATATAACGAATGGTACAACCAGAACGTTAAGGGAAAGGCAGAAGCGGAAGCCAAAGAGAAAGAAGCGAGGAAGAGGAAATGAACGTTGGAAAGGCAGTAGAGCAAGTTAAGCTTGGAAAGGGAATGAGGCTCCCGCACTGGACCAAAGATACAGCCATACGAATGAAATTCCCAGATGAGCACAGCGATATGACAGAACCGTATCTATATGTCGACAGCCTCGTATTAGGCCGCTGGCCGTGGAAGGAGAGCACAGAAGAATTACTTTCCACAAAATGGGAGGTAGTAGATTAACGCAAAAAGCACGCGGAGAAATCTGGGTGTTATTTTTATGCCATGGCCCGGGCGTTGAACGGACTGGGGCGGAAAGGATAGATATATGAGAAAGACAGGAATTACGGGGTTCCCCCAAAAAATGAATTTGCAATTTTTTGCAGAGAGCGGAGACACTGCCGGCGCGGATCAGGGCGAAGGCGGCGGAACTGGAAATAAACCAGATGAAGGCAGCTCTGGTGGAGCGGATACTGGCAATAAGGAACCGAAAAGTTTCGATGATCTCTTACAGAATAAAGATTATCAGGCCGAGTTCGACCGCCGTGTCCAGAAGGCTCTGGGGACTGCAAAGGAAAAGTGGACGGCCCTCATGGACGACAAACTTTCCGAAGCCGATAAGCTGGCGAAGATGAACAAGGAAGAGAAAGCGGAGTATCTGCGGCAGAAACAGGAAAAGGAGCTGAAGGACCGGGAAGCGGCGATCACGCGCCGGGAGCTGATGGCCGAAGCAAAGAATACGCTGGCAGAAAAGAAGTTGCCTGTAGGGCTTGCAGAGGTCTTGAATTACGCCGATGCAGATTCATGCAATAAATCTATGGCGGCAGTAGAGAAAGCCTTCCAGGAGGCCGTACAGGCTGCCGTTGAAGAGAAACTGAAAGGCGGTGAACCGCTAAAGAAAGCACCGTCAGAAGATGGTAAGGACCTTGCAAAACAGGTTGAAGACCTGATGATGGGAATATAAGAAAGGATGAGAAAAGACTATGGCAATTAATACGTTAGCAACAGCAACACTTTTTATGAACACTTTAGACAAGGTGGCGATCCGGGAGGCCGTCACTGGTTGGATGGACGCAAACGCCGGACAGGTAATCTATAACGGAGGAGCCGAAGTAAAGATTCCGAAGATGAGCGTTCAGGGCTTGGGAGACTATGACCGGGACAACGGATACCAGCAGGGCGGCGTAACGCTGGAGTATGAAACTCGCAAAATGACTCAGGACAGGGGCCGGAAGTTTCAGCTTGACCCGATTGATATCAACGAGAACAATTTTGTCACAACCGCAGCTGCCGTCATGGGAGAGTTTCAGAGAATGTTTGTAGTTCCGGAGATCGACGCGTATCGTATCTCTAAGATCGCAACGGAGACGATCACGGCGAATAAGGCAGGTATGATCTCTTATGATTATACTCCGGGAGCTCCCGGAACCTCTGCCCTCCGCAAAATCAAAGAAGGAATTAAGGCAATCCGTGAACTCTATAACGGCCCCCTGGTGATCCATGCCACACCTGACATGATTATGGAATTGGAGATGGAGCTCTCCGGAAAAATCATGAATACCACATTTTCGAAAGGCGGCATTGATACCGCAGTACCATCCGTTGATGGCGTCCCGATCATTTCTACGCCTTCCAACCGTATGTACACAGTTATTAAAATCAATGACGGCAAAACAGGCGGACAGGAGCGTGGTGGATATGAGAAGGGAGAATCCGCCAAAAATATTAATTTCTTCATTTGTCCGCGTACTACTCCGATTGCAGTCACGAAACAGGATATTATGCGTATTTTTGATCCGACCATCAACCAGAAGCTGAATGCCTGGCAGATGGACTATCGGAGATTCCATGATATCTGGGTACTGGATAACAAACTGGACAGCATCTACTTAAATATCAAGGAATCAGCATAAGGAGGCAATCCATGAGACTTATTATGAATAACGTGGAGCGGATCGCAGAAGACGACGTCCAGATCAGAAAGTTGATGGCAGCCGGATTTGAACCGCTGGGAGAGGCTGCCTGCGAGGAAAAGGCAGCATTAAAACCGGAACTGGAGAAAATGAAGGTTGAAGAACTGAAAGCCCTGGCGAAAGAAAAAGGCATTGAAGGCGCGGCCTCTCTTACCAAAGATGAATTACAGGCAGTCTTGAAGGAAGTGGTTTAAATGACTGAAACCGAAAAACTGAAACTGTTGACAGGGGAGAGTGATGAGGACTTACTCTCCCTTTTGCTTGCTGATGCAACAGAATATGTACTGGGATATACAAACCGCACCGAGCTTCCCGCAGCGTTGAATAAGTCGGTCCGAGATCTGGCTGTAATTGCCTACAACCGGCTGGGTACTGAAGGAGAGACTGGCAGAAGTGAGGGCGGGGAAAGCTACAGTTTTGACACGGCACCAAAACAGATACACGACGTGTTGGACCGGTACAGACTGGTGGGCGTAGGAGGCAGACGGTATGAGGCTAAAAAGAAACCGACTGAAAACGTATAGCCATAGGAGTGCGATTTCTAAAAAGGATAATGAAGGCAACTCGTACATTGAGTATGGGCTGCCTTCTTCTTTTGAGGCAGAGGTCTGGCCGGCCGGTGGAAAATTGCAGGCGGAAATGTACGGCCAGCGTGTCAACCATATTCAGAATTGCCGGATTAATGCAGGATATGAGGTTATGGCCGATGAAAAGGGACGTGTCAGTTATCGGATCGGGTATACGACAATACAGGAAGGTGACGGTATCTGCGTATACGTCCCAGGAGAGCAGGAGCCGGATTATCGGATCGTTGCCATCCGGCCTTACCGGTATTTGACATTGGAGGTTGAAAGAATCTGATGGCGAAGGGAATTAAAGGTCTCGATAAACTCATGAAAAAGTATGGAGAACTTGCTGAGCAGGCGGCGGGTGAATCTATGGGGCGCGCGGTTGGAGCTTCGGCAAAGTTGATACAGGGTGAGGCAAAGTTATTATGCCCCGGCAACGACGGAGAACTTCGTAGAAGTATCAAAACAAGAGTGGAAACAGCAGAGGAAGGAACGATAGGGGCTGTATATACCAATAAAAAATATGGCCCTTATGTAGAACTTGGTACTGGCCCCCGCGGCGAGGCTGACCATGCAGGGATTTCGCCGCTTGTAACGCCTGCCTATTCCCAGTCACCATGGTGGATTCATGAAAGCCAGATTGATGCGAAGATAGCGGAGAAATACCACTGGTTTTATATAGACACGCCAGAAGGTCGCTTTTATCAGTGCTCAGGTCAACCGGCGCAACCGTTTCTGTATCCAGCGTTAAAAAACAATGAGGAGCGCGTCACCAGAAATATTGCAAATTATGTTGCAAGGGAAATCAGAAAGGTGTGTAAGTAATGATTAACGTAAAAGACGAAGTATACGCGGCGCTTTGTACGGTGACAGAGAACGTAACCGATTATTACCCGCGTAGCTGGGAGAATGATATCTCGATCCAGTACATGGAAGAGGATAACAAGGTAGCAGAGGAATCCGGCCGCGGGGAAGTAAAATCCTATGTCAGATATCGCATTGATATCTGGTCAAGAAAGAGTACGTCTGCGGCCGCGGTGGCTGTAGATGCGGCCATATCACCTCTGGGACTTAAGCGAACCCAGTGCATGGACGTAGAGGATCCCAGCGGCTTAAAGCACAAGCAGATGCGCTACGAAGGGATTATTGATGTTAGGAGCAGACATGTATACCACGCAATAGGAAAGGAATGATGATATGTTAGCAAATGGAATTACACTTGAGGTAAAGAAAAATGGATCGGAGAGTTATACAGCGCTTCAAGATTTAAAAGAAGTGCCGGAACTTGGAGTGGATGCTGAAAAAGTGGAGAATACCAGATTGAAAGACAAGTTCAAGCATTCAGAGCTCGGGATCGGAGATCCTGGCGATATGGCTTATAAGTTCGTGTATGACAACTCCAGCGCAAGTTCGGATTACAGGGTTCTCCGTGAAATTGCCGATAGCAACAAAGTAGCGTCCTACCGGCAAACATTCCCTGACGGGACAAAGTATGAGTTTGATGCATACAGCAGTATAAAAGTTGGCGGCGGCGGAGTGAATGCGGCGATTGAATTCACGCTTACATTAGGCTTACAGAGTGATATTAATGTCACAGACCCAACAGCATAATACAGGAGGAATAGAAAATGACACAGGGATTTGACGAAATATTAGAAACAAAAGAGGAAGAGGAAAAAGTAGTGAGCCTCGAGGAAAAGAAGAAACGCAGACCATTCGCATATTGGGAAGTGGGCGGACAGACATACAAAATGAAACTGACCACGCAGAACATCTGTCGTTTAGAGGACAAGTACAAAACGAGCCTTTTGAACCTGTTATTCGGTTCCGGGAACGTACCGACTCTGTCGATCATGCTTACCGTAACACAGGCTGCTATGCTTCCGTATCACCATAAGATTAAGTTCGTAGATGTGCAGAATCTATTTGATAGGTACTGTGAGGAAGGTGGTACTCAGATGACCTTCATGACAGATGTATTTATGGAAATTTACAAAGTGTCTGGTTTTTTTACGGAGGATCAGGCAGAGGAGATGGACAAGAGATTGGAAGAGGCGAAGGACCAGATGTAAGCCTTGTATCCGATATGATCGACGATCTGTTCCCTCTTGCATTGGACTGTGGGATATCCCCGGAACGTTTCTGGGATCTGTCCATACCGGACATCATCGATATCGTGGAGTGCAGTCGGCGTCAGGAGGAACGGAAGGTTAAGCATGAACTGATGAATCTGCATTTCCTCGCACGGGATATCGGCCAGTTTACGGCTGCTGCGATCCAGGGAAGCGATAAGGTAAAGATTATGGAGCTATGGGATTTCTTCCCGGATCTGTTTGAGCGAGAACACGAAGAAACAAAAAAGAAGATACAAGAAAAGCAGTTGGCGGAGTACAAAGCCCGGTTTAACGACTTTGTAATCCGCCATAATCATGCCAGGGCAGGAGGTGAAAACTGATGGGCGAGGGAATGACGCTGGAAAAGCTTCGGGTTATTATTGAAGCATACACGAAGCCGTACCGGGACGAACTTGAGAAAATAAAACAGCAGACAACCAAGGCGACAAATCACGTGGAGCGGCAGACGGCAAAAATGAAGAAGTCGTTCGGAGGCCTTGGCCGGGTAGTAGCCTCAGTATTGGGAGTCGGAGCAATCGTAGCATTCGGTAAGTCATGTGTAAAACTGGGGTCTGACTTAGCTGAGGTGCAGAACGTTGTTGACGTAACATTCGGCAAAATGTCCGGTGCGGTGAATGCCTTTTCCAAAAACGCAATCACGCAGTTTGGATTGTCGGAATTGACGGCCAAAAAGTACATGGGTACATACGGAGCTATGGCAAAGTCGTTCGGTATTGTGGGCGAAGCCGGGTATCAGATGTCCGCCGCTATTACGGGTCTGACTGGTGATGTGGCTTCCTTCTACAACCTGTCTACTGATGAGGCATATACGAAGCTGAAGAGTATCTTCACGGGAGAAACGGAATCCTTGAAGGAATTGGGCGTTGTTATGACCCAGACGGCCCTTGATCAATATGCTCTCAACAACGGTTTTGGCAAGACCACGGCAAAAATGACCGAGCAGGAAAAAGTCATGCTCCGGTATCAGTTTGTCATGTCCAGCCTCGCGGACGCTTCGGGAGATTTTGCCAGAACTAGTACTTCATGGGCGAATCAGGTAAGGGTATTATCCTTACAGTTCCAGTCACTTAAGGCTACAATCGGCCAGGGACTTATTAATGCATTTACACCGGTGATCCGGGTAATCAATACAATCCTGGCAAAGCTACAGACACTTGCCGCTTATTTCAAAGCCTTCACGGTGGCGTTGTTTGGCGACGCTGGAGGAAGCAGCAATATAGCGGATTCCATGGAGTCTGCGGCCGGTTCTTCCGGGGCGGTGGCCGATAACATGGACAAGGCAGCCGGAGCCGCAAAGAAGATGAAGGAGTACACTCTCGGGATCGACGAATTGAATGTACTGAATCCTGATGAGGGAAACGGCGGATCAGGCGGAGGAGCCGGAGGTGGCGGATCACTGGATTTTGGCGATATGTCCGGGGAATTGTTTGGCGAAGTTACAGTCAATCAGGAGATCGAAGCGGCTGTAGAACGGTTACGTAAGGCTATTGATGCTATTAAGGAACTGGCGAAACCCACCACGGACGCACTGAAACGGTTGTGGAACGAGGGATTATCCTTGCTGGGGAATTTCACCTGGACGGCGCTGGAAGACTTCTGGAATTACTTCCTCGTGCCATTAGGTAGTTGGACACTTGGAGAGGGATTCCCACGATTTATTGATATCACAAATGATTTCCTTAAAGCGGTTGATTGGGACGCAATTAATGAGGCACTGAGGAACTTCTGGAAGGCATTGGAGCCGTTTGCCGAGAAAGTTGGTGAAGGGCTACTTGATTTTTATAAGGATTTAAGCAATATTGGTGCTAATTTTATTAATGCCGTGGTACCGGGTGGATTAAATGCGCTCGCTGATGCTTTAAAAAAAATTGATTCAGAGCAGGCCAAAGCAATTGGATACGGAATAGGTGTAATAGCTACTTCGCTTTTGACATTAAAGGTGACAAAGAGTATTCTGGATTTCTTTGATAAATTGAAAGGTGTTATACTTGCCGCCGGTGGCTCATCTACATTTGGAATCACATTAACTCTTTCCCTTATTGCGGCAACCGGAGTATCGTGGACGACAGCGCTTGAACTTCTTGACAGATATGAGAATGGTACTGACGAAGAGAAAAAAGAAATTGAGGTTGGATGGGATAAGAATAAAGAAGAATCAAAAGATAAGAATAAGTGGGGAATGGGAAACCGTTATGGTCAAATGGCTGCGTCAGCAGATGCATATCAGAATGATAATGCCTATACAAAACAGTATGACTATGTGAAATCCCTGCCTGGAAAAATAAAAGAATGCTTCGATCAGAATTTAAAGGATACGGAAGATTGGCTGAATGAACTTGATAAGCAAAGAGAAAAAGAAAGCAGCGACTTTCAAACATGGATAGAGGATAAGAAATCTAATGCGAAACAAAACTGGGAAGAAATCCAGACCTGGTGGGACAATACGATTGGAAGCTGGTGGGATGAACATGTAGCCCCTTGGTTTACAACCGAAAAGTGGCTAGGATTATATGAGAGTGTCAAGACAAGTCTTAAAACTAAGTGGGATGAGACTGTTGCTGTTTGGATATCAGATATTCAAAACTGGTGGAATACACATGTGTCACCTTGGTTTACCGCTGAAAAATGGTCTGAGTTATACGAGAACATAAAGACAAGTCTGAAATCAAAATGGGACGAAACTGCCGGTCAGTGGGGGACTGATCTGGGTGATTGGTGGAATACACATGTTTCGCCGTGGTTTACAGCTGAAAGATGGTCGCAGCTATACAATGATATAAAAGAACAGCTAAGAATTAAATGGGATTCCACGGTTGGCGAGTGGGGAAACAATATTAAAACTTGGTGGAATCAGCATGTGGCTCCTTGGTTTACTGCAAAAAAATGGTCTGATTTATACCAGACTGTAAAAACAAAATTAAAAGAAACCTGGGACAACACTGTTGGTGAATGGATAACAAATATTCAAACATGGTGGGATGAACATGTAGCCCCTTGGTTCACAACCGAAAAGTGGTTGGATATTTATAGAAGTGTAAAAGAAAGCCTTGGAACTACGTGGACGAATACCGTCACTGACTGGAAAAAGAACATAGAGGACTGGTGGAAAGAAGATGTTGAGAAGTGGTTTAAACTTGAAACATGGACCGATATGATGAAGAGAGTACCGGACGCATTTAAGGAGACATTTAGAGGAGCTGTAAACGCGGCTGTTGACCAACTTAACAGATTGATCGACTGGTTAAATGATAAGCTTAATTTCAGCTTTGACGGACTTGAAATACTTGGAGAAGAGATAATTCCTGCTTTTAGCGTCCAGTTGTTTACCATTCCACATATTCCACAGTTTGCAACAGGCGGCTTTCCTGAAGATGGTTTGTTCATGGCAAATCATGGTGAGCTTGTTGGTAAGTTCTCAAATGGCCGAACTGCCGTGGCTAATAACGAGCAGATAACGCAAGGAATAAAAGAGGCTGTTATCGAAGGCATGAGCATTGTAATGGCTTCCTATAACGGAAACGGTGAGCCAATTACTATTGAAACCCATGTCGAGATGGACGGAAGGACTATAGTGAAGCAGACAGACAAAGTACAGAGTCGCAAAGGATTTAACTTCAAAAATCCACAAACTATATAAATATTTTGTTGCAATCCCTCTCATGTTTGGTATACTTAAAGTATGCAAAAACGGGGAGGGACGCATATGGGGGTTTTTGATTTTTTAAAACAAAGAAATAGAAATGTGAAGGAATGCACTGGGTTTTTGAACAATAGCGAGACAAAAACACCATTGCCGAACGAAAATCAAAAAAATGAAAGCACAAATAAAAGCACAAAAAATAAAATACCATTAAAGCTTTCTGAGTTTAAAGAGGAACATTACAAAGCTCTACGCCGGTTGAATAATAAGCCGTTAGGCGAGCGCCTATCTGGAATAGTAACGAAAGAGGTAAATATTGAAAAGTTCACACCGGTTTTATTAGAACTTGATCTTTTGCGTATCGGAACGTGCGAGGAATGCTTAAACCTTCTTTCTGTTGATAAATTAAAGCTGATACTTAAAAATCAAAGCAAAAAGAGCACCGGAAATAAATCAGAATTAATAAAACGCATAATAGCAGAAATTCCGGAAGAAGACATTAGAAGCGATAAAGCGTATACAGATTTTTATGTTCATACTGAAAAAGCTAAAGAAATTATACATGAATCATATGACATTATAAACGGCCTGAAGATAGATTTTATAGTGCAGTGCATCAATAAAATCAAAGAGAAGAAAATAAGAGAAGTGTATAAAGATATCTGCAAAAGAAACATGGAACTTCCAATACCTCCCGGCATGGGAGTGAACTGGGAGGAACAATTTGTAAATGGCATTAGCGACTTTGAGGAAAAGTTATATCTGGATATATTAAAAGACAATAACACAGATGTTGTAGCTTTAGGAATTTACACAGACGTATCAGGAGATAGCGTTTCCGAATGCATTAATCTTTTAAATAAAACTGGACAGTATACAGATCTGAGAAAGGAAGACGTACTATATGTATGTAGTGTGATTTCGACTTTAACGGAAATGCATAGCATTAGAGCGAGCGGATTTAATTCGTACACTTTTGTGGCTTCGAAAAATGATGATGCATGTCCAACTTGCAAGTCATTAAATATGAAATCATTCGATGTTGCTAAAGCCAAAATAGGAAAAAACTGTCCTCCTATGCATATAGGCTGCAAGTGCTGTATAATATGTAAACCATAGCACCTTGAGAAATCAGGGTGCTTTTCTTCTGCCCGAAAGAGAGGTGATACAGTTGTTAGATGAGCGGCAGGCAACAATATACGTAAACGGTAAGCCCTTCCCTTCCCCAAAGAGAGGGCTTAATTTTATTACATCCACCATCGTCACGTCGTCCCGTAATGCAAACGGCGAGGTGGTCGGCCAGAAGGTAGGACGGGATCAGAATAAGATAGATTCTCTTGTCTGGCCAGTACTGGACGCGGAGACATGGTCTGAAATGCTCCGGGAATTCAGCAACTTCTACGTTACAGTAAAATTCCCGGATATGGTCACGAACAAATGGAAGACGCTTAAAATGTATCCCAGTGACCGGAGCGCGGAGCCTTACGAGGTGGACGAAAATGGATTCCCGACGAAGTATATCAATTGTAAAGTAAACCTGATTGACTGCGGGGTGATTGATTAATGCAGACAGTAAGCCGCGAATATAAGCGGAGCATGAAAGAGAAGCTGCGGAACCGGTCCTATATCCGGGTGACAATCGGTGTTATTAACCAGGAAGCGCAATCATCGGCCTATGTGCCGCACCCTGAAAATTACACCTATTACAGCAACCTGAAATGGCCCCTGGATAATTACCAGGTGCAGGAGCTGTATGCCACCTGTGATCAGGATTACACCGCGGTGGACGGCAGCATGTATTTCCTGCCGCGGGCCAGGGAGGATGTAGTCCTCAATCAGGGAATTGTGTCGGAGGATCTTCCGGGATCCATAGAGATACAGTTTCCCATCAGATATGACATTAAGGGGCTGACGGTCGAGTTTGGCCGGGCATACCCAGTAGATTTCCGGATTGAGTCTGATAATAAGACCGTGGAGATTGCCGGGAATGCCACGGAACATTTTGTGACAGAAGAAATTTTTGAGGGAGCAACATTCCTGCGGTTTGTGCCGGCTTCCATGGCCAATGGACAGAGCAGATTCAGGATCCACCAGCTGACCACGGGAATCGGAATCTATTTTGATAACCGGAAAATCCTTTCAGCCACAAAGAAAGAGCATATCAGCCCGGTCATGGAAGAACTGCCGGCGCTGGATTTTGATATGACAATTGATAACAAAGACCGTGCGTATGACGTGGAAAATGAGGAGAGTACAGTTAATTTCCTGGAAACCGGGCAGGAGGTCAAGGTTCTGTACGGCCAGGAACTGGATAACGGGACGGTGGAGTGGCTGCCGGGTGCAACGGTGTATCTCAGGGAATGGTCAGCAGATGATGAAGAAATGAGCTTTACTGCAAC
>NZ_JANFYJ010000500.1:0-290 GCF_024460495.1 Hungatella sp. SL.1.14
AAGCCCTCTCAACCGTTCCTATCTGGTGGCGGGTCAGTGTCGCTATCATCTGCGCTGTGTAGGGGATATGCTCGTCAAGCTGCAATTTCCCGCCGTTTTTCAGCGATTTTAATTACAGCTTCAAGAGGATATTGGAGTATAAAATCCCGTCTTTCATATCTTCCAGCAGCACAATGGAGTCGCTGTCAAAAAAGTTCTCTTTCAGCTTGAGGTAGTATTATTTGCGGTTATCTGCCATTGTCCCTGACGTTTGGCCAGTGCTTCGCACTGATAAGAATCTAACGATTCTA
>NZ_JANFYJ010000501.1:0-289 GCF_024460495.1 Hungatella sp. SL.1.14
GTTTTCTTTTACAATAAGACCATGTTTGAGGAGCTTGGAATAGAAGCGCCAAAGACCTGGTCTGAGGTAGAGGCGGTAGCGACCGCGGTCAGCGATAAGATCGGCAAGCCCGGTTTCGGATTTCAGATTTTAGTGGATGGTTATATGGAGGTTCTGACCCAGGCCGGAGGAGAAGTCATTGACCTGGATAATAAGACCGTCGGCTTCGATTCTGAGACAGCCAGAGAGAAAATCACGTGGTATTTCCCCCGTAACGTTCCCCATAATAGCCTCCTCCTTCTTCTCTTCG
>NZ_JANFYJ010000502.1:0-289 GCF_024460495.1 Hungatella sp. SL.1.14
CACTGCCATATCCGGGATTTCCGACCGATATGCAGCCGCAGATGACGGTGACCCTTGCTCTTGCAGAGGGAGCCAGTGACGTAACCGAAAGTATCTTTGAAAATCGTTTCCGCTATGTAGACGAGCTGTCCCGTATGGGCGGCAACGTCAAAGTAGAAGGCAATGTGGCCGTACATGAATTTACAAAAGATTATCTCTGGGACTGCACCTTATATACTACGGCAGAGCCATGTGCCATGTGCGCCGGCGCCATCTACTGGGCCAATATCGGCCGTGTAGTTTATGGCAT
>NZ_JANFYJ010000503.1:0-289 GCF_024460495.1 Hungatella sp. SL.1.14
CTTATATAAGGAGCCATTTCTTACGGTAAATCATGCCGGCGTATTCTGGCATAAGTGTGAGACGGAAGGCGCTCTGCTAAACAGCCTTGAGGATCTGATTAAGTTTTTTTCCAAAAGAGCAAATCAGGAGAAGTATTCCCTGGAAGATGAAAGCGGCCGGGGCTGTACATGGACAACCGGGGCTTCAATCTCCCTGCTGTAGCATCAGGCGGCAGCGATGGCAGCGGGAATCCTCTTGGAAATGATTTTACCGCGGATGTGCTTGTGAGACGGGCCATCAACATCGCCA
>NZ_JANFYJ010000504.1:0-289 GCF_024460495.1 Hungatella sp. SL.1.14
CGTCCTGCGCCTATGTGCTTCGGTTCCTCTTCAGCAGGCGGGCGCCGGTGCGGATCACCTTCGGTGAGTACGACTGGCAGATTATGAAGCGGGTCCTTCTCATCGGGTTAAGATGTTACCCCATGACCAGTGTAAGCAGCCGGTCCAGGCTACAGACCTTCTTCTCACGGAACAAAGTCTCCAGGCGTTCCAGATTCAAATCCGAGTGTTCCACATATGTTCTCGTATAACTCAGACCATTTTTCAGCGGTAAACCAAGGTGACACATGTGTATTCCACCAGTTTTGAA
>NZ_JANFYJ010000505.1:0-289 GCF_024460495.1 Hungatella sp. SL.1.14
CGATTGCGTTATCCCACAATGTATCATGCTTCCTTTCCCGAGCGTTTGATACATGGCGCTTTGAATATTTGCGATTTATTTGCAACTAATTGGAAAATAATGGCAATTGCCAGATTTTTACATATATTATTTTGCATAAAATGCACAAATTTAATGACTATATGCTATAATATATGTATAGTACATACATACGGCATATGTTCTCGGAAAGGGAGGTACATATTTATGATTCTTATGGATGTGGGGAAATCCACGCTGATGAACCATTTGATCGGTCAGAAGATCGCCA
>NZ_JANFYJ010000506.1:0-289 GCF_024460495.1 Hungatella sp. SL.1.14
CGATATCGGGTGCTGTATTTCTGATACAACGCCCCGATATCGAACACCATCATGGGGAGGACGGCAGTTTCTGTCCTCCCTGATTTTACAGGGAGGTAATAACGATGAAACGCAAACGATTGAGATATGCGAAATGGGGCTACATATTCTGTGCTCCGTTTGTACTGGGATTTCTGATCTTTTCCCTGTATCCCATTATCTTTACCGGGGTGATCGGATTTACAGATTTTAAGGGAATGGGAGCCGTGGATTTTAACTTTCTGGAAGATCCGTTTCAGAACTTTAAAAC
>NZ_JANFYJ010000507.1:0-289 GCF_024460495.1 Hungatella sp. SL.1.14
CAGTTTGCAATACTGTTTTAAGAGCTCATATTGATCACCTTCCGAAACCGTAACATAATTAATATCTGCAAAGCGGTATACTCTGCTGTATCTATCTTTGGTATTTTCAAAGATTCCGTCCTTCGCGATCCGAAGGATCTCAATCTGCTGCTGTACACTTTGGGGGGCTGTATATAATGGCTTATCTGCCTTTTTTTAATAATGTAAATCTATCTGTAAAAATTCCCACTTCCGTAATCCTCCTTCATTCAAGGTAGGCTACGGGAAGTAAGTAGTTTAACGAATCCCG
>NZ_JANFYJ010000508.1:0-289 GCF_024460495.1 Hungatella sp. SL.1.14
CATCTACGTTGCCATCTTTATAGGAATTCCGCTCTGCAACAAACTGTATGCGTTTCTGGAACCCAAAATTGCACGCCTGCGTGGAGAGAAATAAGGAGGACTGACGATTATGAGATATAAAGATGGCAACGTAGATGCCGGTGATTCCTGAAAGTGTCTCGCTGGTACTGGCAAGAGCCGATATCTTATCGGCCATAGCCGGGTAAATCTCTGTCAGGATGGCTGTGGCTGACGCCATCATAATGCCGGCGCCAACGCCGGATGCCATTCCCAGTGCATAGGGATGGAA
>NZ_JANFYJ010000509.1:0-289 GCF_024460495.1 Hungatella sp. SL.1.14
AGTCATCTGCACCGAGCGTCGTTCCTCTGGCTCTCAAATGTGTGCCTTCCACATAAAGCTCCAGCGGATCTGTGTCGAAATTATGATTTGATTCCGGCACCTTCACACACACCATATCAATATGAGCCTGCAGGATGACGCCGGGATGTGTCTCATAACCTGGTGACGCCGGTTTATAGAGTCCGGCCATAGTACTGGAGGACCGGATACTATAAGAATTGCAGAGGGAGAACAATGAAAGATACAAGAGATGATGAGATAGAGATTGATTTACTTCAGCTTTTCTGGG
>NZ_JANFYJ010000051.1:0-16268 GCF_024460495.1 Hungatella sp. SL.1.14
TAGTAGGTAAAACTCATTTGTTTATTCTCGTTTAACATAAAAAAACCTCTTTCCCTCATCTTTCTTTAGTATACCATAAAAGCATAAAAGAGAGGGACTTTTTCAGCAGCCTCGCTCAGACAGGTGGACATTTCCCCTGAACGAAAAATTTTGCGCGTTAAGAACTTCTAATCCCCTGCAAAGTCACAGGAAAGGCCGCATGAGCCTGCCGGGACTGACCGGGGAGCAGGGGACAACAGGGACTGGGAACAGTAACTCATCGCCTCTCAGGGCATCCTGGCCGTTTTCCCTTGTTCTTTCTTCCGGCCGATTCTATAATAATACCATAAATCCGGTGCACGGGACATCAAAAAAGGAGAATCATATGAAAATAACACTGCACGAAGGGCTCGATCTTTCCGAGCCCGAAATCGAAATCCGGTGTCATATTGCCGACCCGCGGCTTAAGCGTCTCATAGACTATATCCATCAGTATTCCTTTTCGCTGGAAGGGCGTATCGGTGATGCCTCCTTCTACCTGCATTCCGAGGAAATCATCTACGTGGATTCCGCTGATGGGCGCACCTTCCTCTACAGCGGAAAAAATGTATACGAAAGCCGCGAGACGCTTGCATCCCTGGAGGAAAAGCTGGCCAACACCACCTTTGTCAGAATCAGCAAAAACTGTATCGTAAATACCGCCTGGTTGAAAAGCGTATCCCCTCTGTGGAATCACAGACTGGAGGCCCTGCTGAAAAACGGCGAAAAACTCATTGTCAGCAGAAATTATATTCCTGCACTGAAAGAAAAGTTATCCCAATAAAAGGAGGAAATGCCATGAAACGATTATTAAGAACCTATCTTCCCAGTTCGTCGATCGCCTTTACCATCGTCATCCTGTTCAGCGTCATCTTTAACCTGATTCTGGGAAAACACGATGCGCTGAGCAGCATCTTTGTCCTGGAACTCGCGGGGCTCATTCTTTTAATCCAGTTTGTATCCGCCGTATGTGACCGCATCCCGTTCCAGTCGAAAAAAGCATATCAGATCACATTTTATGCCCTGGAATATGCCATTGTCCTGATTGCAGGCTTCCTGCTGAACTGGGCGGCGTTTACCATCAGCAGTTTTCTTTACACGACACTGCTCTGGCTGTTTATCGCATTCCTGATCGACCGGTACTTTACGGCCGTACACCGCCATGAAGCCGAGGAGATTAACCGTCTCATTCTCTCCCAGAATCAAAAAGAGGAGCAGATTCCATAACCGATCCTGTGGAATCATACTCCCTCTTACCAAAACGTTATCTGCCGGCCGTCTGACTGCTCAGAAGCATTCCAAACGACTCTGCGGTCATGGGCCGGCCAAAGTAATACCCCTGTATGACATCGCAGCCCCGCGCCTTTAAATACTCGTACTGCTCTCTCGTCTCCACGCCCTCGGCGATGGTGCTCAGTTCCAGAGAATCCGCAAGACGTATGATACCATCCACGATCTTATTTCCCCGCTCATCTCCGATATTATCAACAAAGCTTTTATCAATCTTCAGCGTATCAAACGACATGTCATTCAACATCGCCATGGACGAATACCCTGTACCGAAATCGTCCAGTAATATACGGTAACCGGACTGATGCAGATGTCTGATGGCATCCAGAAGCCGGGGCTGGTTGTCAAAGAAAACGCTTTCCGTAATCTCGATTTCCACATTCCGGACATCCACCGCGGTCTCCGTCAGAATCAGGTTATATTTTTCCACGAAATTCAAATCATACAGAAGCTTTCTCGACACATTGACAGATACCGGCACCACCTCGTATCCACGTTCTTCCCACTTCTTCTGCTGTTCACAGACCTGCCGGAACATGTAACGGTCCAGCTCGCTGATGAAACCGTTCTTCTCAAACAACGGAATAAATTCTCCCGGCGGAACGAGCCCACCGTCAGGCCGTGCCCAGCGAACCAGGGCCTCTGCCCCTACGATCCGTCTGGACTCTGCATCATACTGGGGCTGGTAGTAAGCTTGAAACTCCCCATTCTCCAGCGCCCCCTTCATCTCGGCTTCAATCCGCTTATCCCGGTAAATCTGTTCCTTTACCCGTTCATCATAGAACGCATAGTGAACGGCAAACTGCCCCTTCCGGCTCTTTCTGGCAATTCCGGCACAGTCCAGACAGAAATCCAACGTAAGACCCTTGTCACGAATCTGAAAGATTCCCAACGCCGGCACGATGGCCAGCTTGTTCTGAGGCCAGATGGAATACGACTGAAGGCGGCTGCACAGTTCCTCCAGGCGCCGGCACAGCACATCGTGATCGCGGCTGTCTGCCAGGGCCACAAACATATCCGCAGACTGATGGGCAAAAATTTCCTCACTGCCGCACCATTCCCCCAGAACTCCATGGATATACCGGATCAGATGATTCCCCTCCTCGTATCCCAAAAGTTCGTTGATAAACTTAAAATCGTCTATATCCAGGCTGATGAGAGACCAGCTTCCCACCTCTGCCCGGCGGATCTTTTTCTCCGCCTCAACCTGGAATTTTGCGAAGGAGTAACCGCCGGTGATCTCATCCGTGTACAGGCTGTGCATCAGCTCGGCCTTTCTCCGCTTCTGATCCTTCAGAATATAGATCAGAATCCCCGCAAAGATCAGCACCATAAACGCCCCCAGCAGGTAGGTCCGTCCCAGCACTGCATTCATTTTGCTGTCCAGCACACTGGCCGGAGCCACGGTGAGCAGATACCAGTTATTGATGGGCAGCGGCCGGTAATACATGTATTTCATGCCATGGTTTTCTATCCGGATGCAGCCCTCCTGTCTTAAGTCAAAATCCGCCTTCATGGCGGCGGCCGCCTCCGAATTCTGGCTGTCCACCTCCTCGATTGCGTCGAAAATATTCTGAAGATCGGGATAGCTGTACGGATTAACAGAATCTACGATACAGTTTCCGTCAGTATTTACAATATATGTATATCCCCGCCCTTCAAAAGAGGACACCTCCAGCTGCTTGCGCATCTCATTCAGATTATACGTTCCAAACAGTACGCCGGTCACCTGATCCTCATGGTACACAGGGACTGCATAAACATGAATCTTTTCATTCCCTTCCCTGTCCCGGAGAGGATCGGACACGCATTTCTCCCCCTCCATCGCCTTTTTGTAATAAGGACGGTCAGATAAATCCATCTGCACATGATCCGTTGTATAAGTCTTCCCGTCTGCTGAGATAATCCCCATCCGCTTAAAATCATTCTCCATGGCGGTGGCGGCCAGCATGGAGGCAGCCTCCTCATAATCCTCCGCCGGATAGAAGCTGACGCGGCGTGAAACCTCTGTCAGCAGTTCCAGTTTCGCATTGATCTCTTTTTCCAGAATATTCTCTCCCTGAGTGGATACCTCCTCCAGAGATGAGATGATCTCATTCTGAAAATCGTTTTTCAGAGTTCTCGCATATAACAGCCACGACACAGCCAATAATATCAAAATCAGCAGACCGAGGATAATCTCCCGGTATTTCGCGAAAATATTTCTCATACCCCTTCCTTTCCCGCCTGTGACGCTGTACTCGATAACAGGCGGCATCTCATTTTATTGTACATGAAAGAAAAAGGGTACGTCAACTGTCACTTGCTTTTTAGCGCCGAAAAACCGTTCTTTGCCGGTCCGCGCTGTAGATTATTCTGCCTCAGTGAGGCAGCGTGCCGCTGTTTTCGTTCTCCCGGGGCAGACTGGTATAATAGGCGGAAAAGATATGGCAAAGCTCCCGTTTGCCGGACAGTTCCAGTTTGCGCAGTATATTGGACTGCTGGTTGGCAATCGTCTTGTTTTTGGAGTGGAGCGTTATCTCTCTCCCCAGCATCTGGTCCAGAACAGCCCGTTCAGCGGGAGACAGTACCTCCAGTATCAGACTGCATATGAGCAAAGCCTGCGGCGTTATTCCTGAGTACGTCGTCCGAATGGTGGGGATGAGCATGGAGAACTGATTTTTTAGTACGTAGCCGGAAGCAAATGCCCGGCGGCAGGCGTCCAGTATAATTTCCGGCTGGTCAAATGAGGTTAGAATAATAATGCGGGCATTTGTCTCGATCCGTATGGCGCGGGCAGTCTCCACGCCGTCCATCCAGGTAGATTCCAGGTTCAGATCCATAAGGACAAGATCAGGAGAATCAGTAAGCGCGGCCGGAAGGGCGCCTTTTTTGCTGCTGCACAGGGAACATACATCGAAATCGGCTTCTTTTCCCAGTGTCTGCTGAATCAGATACAGAAAATCTTTGTCATCGTCTACCACCATGATTTTTATTTTTTTCACGAGATGCTCCTTTCTGCGGGTTTACGTACGGAAAATACAGGGAAAAGCAGCTCCCCTCTCCTGCGGCCGAGTCAGCCTGCAGTCTTCCGGAGTGGGCACACATGACATTCCAGCAGTAATACAGGCCAAGCCCCATATTGTGGTTGTTATTCTTGGTCGTGTAAAACGGTTCTGATATCCGTTTCAAATCGTCTTTTTCGATCCCGCATCCATTATCACGAACCGTAATGACAGCCTGCCGTCTGTTCTTCTGGCAATGGTATGAAAGCTTAATGAGCCCCTCCTCCTTAATCGATTCAGCGGCATTCCAGATCAGATTGCGAAGCACCTCTGCCAGATGAACGGGATCACAGAAAAGCGGATCCATATCACAGGTGCATATCTGAATCTGTTTGCCTTCCGGCAGCATGAGTTCCTGTTTTAAATCCTCAAAAATCTGTGCGATATCGCAGAACTGCTGTTTTAAAACAATCCTATCTGAATACATCTGCGTCCGTGCGACGAAGCTTTCCAGGTGAGCAACCGACTGCTCAATGATGTCCAATTCCTTCATCCGGACCTGCTCCTGCCGGAGCAGGCCGGTACACCATGAGATTTTAGCAAGATCATTTTTCAGGGCATGTCCCACATAATGGGCATTTTTCTGAAGCAGTTTTTCATCGGAACTCCAGTTATACTGTTCACCGCGAATGCGGAGTCCCCAGATTCCGCTGTGAAACGCATGGTACACAATAAAAAGCAGGATCACGACGATTATAATCAGGTTGATCTGCCACGCCTTTGAAACCCCCTCCAGTCCCAGCGCATGATACGGAAATCCGGCAATGAGCCAGCACCATAATGGAAGCAGCACGCTCGCCGTTACCAGCATGCGCTGGTTATAGTTTGCGCTGAGCCGTTCCTCCCGCAGCGTTTTTAATAAGATCGAGGTCAGAATGATACCGTATAACCAGTTGTAAGCCGCAGTACTCAGACAAAATGAGACCTTACTCTGGTAATACAGGGTCTGCGTACATGGAAAGATAAGAATCATCACCACTGCCAGGGCGAAACTGGCTGCCTGCTTCTTTCGAAAAGCAGAGGGATTTTTTACATCTTCGTGGGAAAAATACAGGGCACAGATCAGACCGCACGGCAGGGAAAAGAAATAAAATACCCCGCTCATGACAGAATAGAGCCAGTCCGGTATCGCATGCGCGGCCGGCGAATGGATCAGTCCTGCCAGTTCATAATACAAAAATTCTTTAAACGTGCCAATACCGCATAAAAATCCGGTAGCGAAGCACCATTGATTGATCTTATTTCCAGGATTGGCAGCAAGGATCAGAAAAAATACCAGCCAGATTAAAAGAGTAAATACCAATAAGTATAATCCATGTATGCCCTCCTGTGAGACGCGCAACAGCAATTCCTTCATAAGCGTAGTTCCTGCCTTCTTCTTTCATTGATATCTGATGCTGTAATACCGGATCTCCGGCGCAGTGACCGCCATAAAGACTGCCTCCGGTCCGCTAAGTATAATTTATCATACTTTAAACTTTCTAACAACTGCATATCATGTTCAACCAGGAAGTAGAAATTCCCAAATATTATGGGAATTTTTCAAATATACCGGCTGCTCTGCTATAATTTTTCAAAAAAATTACCGGTTCTGTTCCGGCTTATGAATAAACCGAAGACAAATTTAGGCTTGACTCTGCACAGTGTTCCTGCTATAGTATCATTAAGTTATGTATCGTTTTGATATATATCAGGAGGTAATATTATGTTGGAATACATTATTCTCGGTTTTCTGATGCGCCGGAAAGCCACCGGCTATGATCTGAAGCAGTATATGGCCGAAAGCACTTCCTATTTTTTTGACGCAAGCTACGGAAGCATTTATCCGGCGTTAAAAAGGCTGGAGGAAAAGAAGTTCCTGTGTTCTGAGGAACAGGTAACAGGCGGAAAGTTCAAAAAGTTATATTCCGTTACCGGGGAAGGACGGAAACATTTTCTCGAATGGCTGAAACAGCCGGTCCATTTCTCAAAAACCCGCCTTGATCATCTCGTTCCGTTCTTTTTTTATGACTGCTTAGACGCTGAGACGGCAGGACGGAACTTAACGCAGTTTATCGAAGAAGCTTCATCGGGACTCGGGGAGCTGAGGGCCCAGCAGCGCGAACTGGATTCCAGCTGCCCGGAATGCCGCCATACGTACCACTATTCCGTGCTCGTCTACGGAATCCGCTACTATGAGATGCTGATCGGCTGGTGTATGGAGCTTGCCGGACAGACACCAAAACCATAAGGAGGCCCCTTCTGTGAAAACAATCATCCATGATTTAGACCCCGCCGCTTTTGAAGAGCTGTTTCCCGAAACCGCACTTTTGACAAGACTCGGAACCTCAGAGCCGCCTGCCGTCATTCTCTCCCCCATGTATCCGGCCCGCCCCTGCATCGGCTGTTTTGGCTGCTGGATCAAGACTCCCGGCAGCTGCGTGCTTCCTGATTCCTATCAGGAGATGGGGAAGCTCCTGTCCAGGACCAGCGAGCTCATCCTTATCAGCCGCTGCTGTTATGGCAGTTACAGCCCCCATGTTAAAAATGTGCTGGACCGCAGCATCGGCTATCTTCAGCCGTTTTTCCGCATCATCGGCGGAGAGATGCACCACGTCATGCGATACGGCAACCAGATGGCAGTTACGGCACATTTCTATGGAGACTCCATCACAAAGCAGGAAGAAGAGACCGCGAACCGCATGGTAAAGGCCAACGCCGTCAATCTCGGAGCCTCCGGCTTCACCGTACATTTTTATCAGACACCGGAACAGATAAGGGGGAATATGACATGAAAGGTATTTTAATAAACGGCAGTCCCAAGAGAAACGGCAGCGCTTCCGGTGTACTGCTGGACGATTTAAGGTCTTTACTCGCTCCCGATACAGAGACCGCCGTCATGGCCGTCACCGCCGCCCATCCGGCTGCTTCCCCGGCTTATACCGGCATGCACTGGGAGCCCTCCCCCGAGGAGCAGAAAAAGCTTGGCGGCTTAAGCTTCCTTGTCCTCTCCTTTCCGCTCTATGTGGACGGTATTCCGTCCCACCTGCTTTCCTTTTTAACGGAACTGGAGCGGTGGCAGAATCAAAGCAGGCTTCTGGAGGGCGACAAACCACTGGCCGTATATGCTGCTGTCAACTGCGGATTTTATGAGGGAAAGCAGGCTGCCATTGCCCTTCGTATTGTGGAGAACTGGTGCGTACGCTGCGGATTTGAATATAAACAGGGCATTGGATGCGGCGCCGGGGGCATGCTGGCCCATTTAAAAGGCGTCCCCCTGGCAAAGGGGCCGAAAAAACCGTTGGGCGCTGCCCTGACAGATATGGCCGCAAACATCGAGCGCCTTGAAAAGGGGAACGATCGCTTCTTCTCCCTCTCCATTCCCCGCCCGCTCTACATAGCCGCCGCTCATATCGGCTGGAGGAAGCAGGGCCGCGAAAATGGTCTGACTGTAAAGGAACTGAAATCGTAATACGAAAAACTCCCCTGCCGTTTGAATGGAATCCATTCCGACAGGGGAGTTTTCTATTGCAGCTTTCCTTCCCCGGAGACCGGGAGTGCAGGAAAAAGACTGGTTCTGATTAAATTCTGGTATCCCAGCGGCCGCAGAATACCGTTTCATTGTATCTGCCCTTAAACGGTGATTTTCCGGTCATTTTATCGATGGCGGCAGAGACCGCTTCCTCCGAATTTAAGTAAGCGTTGATGTACGTCTTTGCCATCGGCACATCGATCAGGTGATTCGTAAAGTTCAGAGAAAGGAAGACAGTGGGCAGTTCTGATACGTACCACGGCTGATCCGCGGGCTGCGCCCATTTTACACGCATGGTATTGTACTGTGCAAATCCCGATACGTTAAGTACCACCAGGCACACATCGTACGTTTTACGGAGGTCTTCCATCTTTCCTTTCACGGCCGGTGTCTCACCGTCCACTGTGAATCCTGCTTCCGTAAGCTTTCTTATGACCATCTCCTTCACAGGCGCGCTGTCGTCCGACTGCAGCTTACCCGCGACCACCGTTCCCTCTCCGCCGATAAATACCAGCTTCACTCTCTTATACTTCTCCAGTGTCAGGGGAAGGTAATGCTTCGTGTCTTTTACAAGTGTAATAAACTTGTCGGCCTGTTTTGCCGCAGATTCCCGAAACTCACGGCAGCCGATCACCGATAACTGCTCTCTGGGAGGCATCAGACGGCCTTCTGCCTGCAGCTTATGAAGCTTCAGCGCGGCCTTGATTCCGAGAATCCGGTGAAGCGCATCGCTCAGCCTCTCCTCTGTAATCACGCCGTTTCTGTAGCCCTCCATCATGTAGCCAAAGTCCTCGTCCATGTCATTGAAGAACAGGAACATGTCACAGCCCGCGGCAATTGCCCGCGGAACCTGCTCCCGCCGCGGCATGGCGGCAAACATGCCGATCATATGAGAGGCGTCAGTCACCACCATACCGTTGAATCCCAGGCGTCCTTTTAATAAATCCGTAATCAGCTCCGGGGACAGGGTTGCCGGCAGAATATCTTCATCCGCAGTATCCGGCCTCAGCTTTCTCGTATAGGCGGGGAGTGCAATATGTCCCGCCATAATGGTCATGACCCCATCATCGATCAGTTCTTTGTATACTTTCCCGAAGGTATTGTCCCATTCCTCACAAGTCATGTCATTGACGCCCATGAGAAGATGCTGGTCGTTCTCCTCGGTTCCGTCTCCCGGGAAATGCTTCATGCAGGTAGCCATATTCTGAGTTCTGGTTCCCCGGAAAAATGATTTTGCATAACGAATCGTATCCTCCGGGCTGTTGTTGAAGGCTCTGCACTGGACAATGGTATTTCTCCAGTTGTAGAGCAGATCCACAACCGGCGCAAAATTCCAGTTGCACCCGATGGCCGCGCTCTCCGCGGCTCCGATCCTTGCCACCTCATAGGCGGTCTCCTCATCGTCCGCTGCTGCCGTCGCTGCCCCGCAGGCCACTGCGGTACCGCCGCCTACGCCTCCGTTTCCGCCTGCCTCACAGTTAGAGGCAATGAGCAGCGGAATCCTGGAATGTTCCTGGAGAATCCGGTTCTGCTCATACAATTCCTCCGGCGAGGTATTGTGATAACGAATCGCTCCTACGTGATAGTTCTTTACCACGTTCTCCAGATCTTCCGGTTTTCTGGAGGTCACCATATTGACAAACAGCTGGCCGATTTTTTCTTCATCCGTCATGGATGCGATGGTGTCTTCCACCCACCTGATATCTTCATCCTTAAGGTAATAAGGTTTTTCTCTTAAATTAACCATTGTTCTCTCCTTTTCCCAAATTCTTCTCAAAATCCGCAATACACCGTTCCTCGTACGCCCCCCGGTACCTGTCATTCTGAAAACGCTCCAGCGCTTCTTTTCGGAACTGCTTCCAGGACAGTGCCTCCTTCTTAACCAGAATCGGATAGAAGCAGACGCCGTTCTGCAGAGCCGCCTGATGATCTCCGGGCGCATCTCCTATCATCAGAACGTGGTCCTTCTCGTAACCGGCCTCCAGAAGGCGGCCGATGCAGTATGCTTTGGAGCCCTCCGTCTGTGTCAGCACAACATCCGTTAAGGAAAGAAGCCCGCACCGCTCCCATTCCTCCACCACGGCCTGTTTATTGGCGGAAGAAACAATGGCAATATCGGCTTTTTCATGAGCCGCCCGGATTCCCTGCGCCACGCCGTCATACGGCTTTTTCACGTCCTCCGGAAGTCTTTCGATAGCTTCATTTACCGCCTTTGACCAGGACAGGGCCTTCTGAAAACACACACTGGATTCGTTCTTCTCCATCTTTGACAAGGCCTCGCCCGACAGCTCCGGCGCCGTCTCACACCATCGGACAAACGCATCGATCCCATCGATGAGCCGGTACGCTTCGGAGGCCTCCCGGAGTACGATGGCCAATGCCTTGAACCGATTGATTCCGCGGGTCATGGAATAGAGATTCACCTCATTCCATCGCTTTAGGAGCGCCTCTTTCCACGGCTCCAGCCCCCACTCCTTTACCATACAGGGGCCAAAGCATTTAAAATGTTTGATATCCATCGTATCCATGGCACAGCCGTCCGAATCGATGCAGATCAGATACTCCTGTTTTTTCTGAAAGTTCTCAAATACATCTCCCATTGTTTCCTCACCTTTCCTTACCGTTATATGGTTCCTCTCTTTACTTCGCAGCGGTTCTTCTCTCTGCAAGAATGCGGTTGTTCTCCTCTACCACGCTCTTGGATAACGGATAGGCAAACAGCAGGATCAGGCCGACAATCAGATAGCAGACAGCCGGAGCCAGGGTTGCCACCGTGTAAATATTTCTGGTTACAGAATCCGTCTGTACGATGACCTCTCCTGCCTTGGAGGACTGGTAACCGATCGCACCCAGTACCCAGCCGCCCAGGCCGCCGGCCAGCGCCTGGCCAATCTTACGTGCAAAGGAATAGACTGCGTAAATGGTGCCGTCATCGCGGCTTCCGGTCTGTACCTCCTGGTAATCGATTACATCCGTGATAAATGCCCAGATCAGCAGGTTGAAAAGCCCTGTTCCCAGGTTGCCGAAAGCAATCATGACGCAGAACGCCCAGGGATTCTGAATCCTGACGAAAAACAGAATAAAGTAAATCACGGAAGCAAATAATACGGAAGCTGCAGAGGCCTCTTTCTTGCCGAACTTCTTTAAAATAGCAGTTGAAAACGGTGCGAGAATCAGCGTTGCACCGGTACTGAAGAAACCGGCCAGCGACATGGCCTCTTTGCTCTTAAAGTAATCCATGTATAAATACGTATTCATGCTTCCAGACAGCAGCATGGAAAGCAGGAGAACGATCGCCGCTCCGATGATGGCGAGCAGGCTGCGGTTATGTACCATGCCTTTTACGGCTTTTGCGAAACTGCCACTGTTCGATTCCTTCACCTGCGGTTTTACACGCTCTGTAGAAAGGCTGTAGCACAGGATATAGCAGATCAGGGCCAGGACGGCAAACAGGCAGGCGATGTAGAAGAAACGGTCAGCTATAACAACCTGGTTTCCGCCCTCATAGGCATACACAAACAGGGGAACGCCTACATTGACGCATACGCCGGCCAGCGCCGCGCCTACGCTCCGGAATGTGGAAAGCTGGCCCCTCTCGATTGGATCGGAGGTAATTCCCGACGCCATGGAACCATAAGGAATGTTGATTCCTGTATAGCAGAAACTTCCCCAGAATAAATAGGTAAGATAAATATATACCATCTTAAATGTCATGGATTTATCCGCGATAAACGGATTAAACATCAGAACACCGGCAACCACCACCGGAATGCACATCCTGCGGATCCAGGGTCTGAACTTTCCGTCCTTTCCGATCCTGGCAGTATCCACGATATGTCCCATGGTAATATCCGTAAACGCATCCACACACCGGGCCACCAGAAACAGCGTTCCTACCGCCGCCGCACTGATGCCGAGTACCTTCGTATAGAATACCATAAGAAACGTGCTGGCCAGCATAAAGAAAAAATCATTGCCGAAGTCGCCAAACATATAACCGATCTTATCCCTGAAACCAAATTTTCTTTCCATGTAACATGTCCCCTCCTAAAGGTTAATTTATCTCTTTCGATAAAAAAACTTTACCATAAATGCAGAAAAATCTTGAGGATAATTTTTGTAGTTATCAGCACAATATTTGTTTTCTATGGTATAATACAAAAAAAATGTAGTATTAACATCATGTTATAAAGGAGAATCCCACCTATGAGCCATGCCCCCCAGACAGCCATCATCGATCTGATGACCACTCTTCTCTCAACCACACTCGGCGTGCAGACCTCCGTTCTCTTTCCCGATTCGGCCGAACTGGCGGATATTGATTACTCCCTCCGAAAATCCATCTTCACCGGACTGGATGCAAAGGAATTATTTTGCAGTATGATGGAAAGGGCTGAGGAAAAATACATCTACAGCATCACGGATCATTTTTTCAGCCAATATATTCTCATGCCGCTTCCTGAAAAGAAGGATTGCGGCTGCCTTCTCGTCGGCCCCTACCTGACAGAGGAGGCTAACGAGTTCCTGTATAACCGGGCGATTAACCGGAACCGGCTGACTCTGGAGACGCTTCCCGTGTTAAAAAAGTACTACCAGAACTTATCCATCGTGGATCCCGCCCGGATCACCGCGGCTTTGAACCACATTGCCTCCTTCTTATATGAGGATCACCACGATCTCACCATCCGTTACATGACAGAGGACTGGAATGAGCAGTACAGCGGTTGGAACTATGTTCCCGATCCGGAACACGCATTTTCCATCCACGTGACGGAAAAACGCTATGCTGCGGAAAATGAATTTCTGGATGCCGTCATGCGGGGAGATCAGGTTCTGGCTGTCCGCCGTTTTGAAGCGTTTTTGGACTTCCGGATCGCCCCCAGATATAAAGATCCCATCCGCGACAGCAAGAATCTAATCATTGTTCTGAACACGCTGCTGCGCAAGGCGGCGGAGAAAGCGGTGGTCCATCCCGTATATTTAGACGAAATCTCCCATCATTACGCCGTTCAGATTGAAGCTTCGACCTCCTGTCTCCAGCTGGAAAATCTGCGGATTGAGATGGTAAGGAAATACTGTATACTCGTTCAAAATCAGTCTCTCAAGAACTACCCGCCGCTGATCCGTGATCTCTTAAACCACATTAACTTAAACTTAAGCTCAGACTTAAGTTTAAAATCCTTATCACAGATGTTCAGCGTCAACGCCAGCTACCTCTCCTCCCTGTTCCGCCGGGAGATGACTATGACTCTGACGGACTACGTCAACGGCCGCCGGATCGACACCGCGCTGAAACTGCTTAACACCACCGATATTCAGATTCAGGATATTGCCTACTATGTGGGAATTGAAGATGTGAACTACTTCACGAGAATCTTTAAGAAAAAAATAGGCGTATCCCCCACCGAATACAAAAAATCAATCCGCCCGGCTTAGAGAATGTTGGAACATGACTCTCCGGGACAACCATCATCAGGAGGTATCATCAATGAAACAGCGAACCGAATACACCTGCCCGCTGGAACTGACCCACGATGCGATCCGCGGCAAATGGAAGCCCATCATCCTGTGGCAGTTAAGCAAGGGCGGCAGCTCCCTCTCCGCGCTTAAAAAAGAGATCGCCGGAATCTCCCAGAAGATGCTGATCCAGCAGTTAAGCGAACTGGCTCAGTACGGCTTCGTCGGCAAACATACCTTTGACGGCTATCCGCTGAAGGTGGAATACTACTTAACCGAGCGCGGCAGGAAGATTTTTGAGGCAGTCACCATCATGCAGAGCGTCGGAATCGACATGATGGCGGAGGATGGACGGGCAGATTTTCTGAGAGAAAAGGGACTGCTGTAGTTACAAAAAAGTGGGTACTGTTCACACAGCTCCCTCCGGTCTATAATGAGAAAAAAGGAGGATTTACCCATGAAAGATGCAGAGAAAACAGTAGGGACCATGCTTGATAAGCAGAGTGTCGCATGGATCGGTTCCGTTTCCCCGGATGGATTTCCCAATATCAAGGCCATGCTGCGGCCGCGGAAACGGGATGGGATCAGAACCATCTATTTCACTACAAATACCTCCTCCATGAGGGTCGGCCAGTTCCGTGAAAATCCGAAGGCGTGTGTATACGTCTGTGACAGCCGCTTCTTCCGCGGCGCCATGCTGACAGGAACCATGGAGGTTTTGGAGGACAGCGAAAGCAGGGAGATGATCTGGCGGGAGGGCGACACCATGTATTACCCGGGCGGCGTCACGGACCCGGATTACTGTGTCCTCCGCTTTACCGCCTTGAGCGGCCGCTTCTATTCGAATTTCCACTCAGAGAACTTCGAGATTCCGGAAGCGTGTACGGCAGAAGGAATGAATTAACTGATAAAGCAGAAAAAGCGGTCAGTGCGGTTTGATGCACGGATCGCTTCTTTAAAATAATATTGATTCAGGAATATATCAAATGATTGTCTTTTTACTCAAACTGTGCCTGATACATCTGATAATAGAATCCCTTGCTCTCCATCAGGCTATCATGATTTCCCTGTTCCACCACTTCGCCATGATTCACCACCAGAATCCAATCCGCATTACGTATAGTGGATAGCCTATGAGCAATAACGAAACACGTCTTTCCCTCCATTAGCTGGCGTATAGCCTCTTGAATCCGGAGTTCTGTCCTCGTATCTACATTGGAAGTGGCCTCATCCAGAATTAGCATTTTGGAATCCAGCAACATGGCTCTGGCAATAGTCAAAAGCTGTTTTTGCCCTTTTGAAACATTGGTTCCATCTTCTCGCAGCACCGTATCATATCCCTCCGGAAGGTGTTTAACAAAATTATGAATTCTGGCTGCCTGTGCCGCCTGCGTCACCTCCTCCAAAGAAGCCCCTTCCTTACCATAGGTCAGATTCTCATAAATAGTGCCGTGAAACAACCATGTATCCTGTAAAACCATGGCATATGCCTTTCGCAGGCTTTTTCTGGTTATATTGTGAACTTCCCGTCCATCTACCAATATTTCACCCGAATTAGTATCGTAAAACCGCATCAAAAGATTGATCAGTGTAGTCTTTCCAGCTCCTGTGGGTCCTACAATAGCAACCACTTTTCCCGTCTCGGCTCTCAGCGACAAATCATGCAGAATAATCTTGTCTTTTTCATAGCCAAAATCAACATGGGACAGTTCAACCGTCCCCTGTACCATCTCTTCCCCCATTCCTAATTCCACAGCGTTTTTCGCATCCTCTGTTTCCGGAATCTCATCCATCAGGTTAAATACACGCTCTGCAGCGGCCAGCGCAGATTGTAAGTCACTCATAATATTGGCCGCCTCATTAATCGGCCCAGAAAATTTCCTTGAATAAAGTACAAAGGAAGAGATCCTTCCTACAGTCATCAACCCCATCAAATAAAGAAATGCACCAAAGACACTGATGAGTGCCACCGAAAGATTATTAATAAAATTAACCATAGGACCGGCCATACTACCAAAATATTCCGCCTTGTAATAGGATTCCACAGCCTCTCGATTCTTTTCCCCAAATCTGCGAATGATTTCCTCCTCCTCGCAATATGCCTTAATCGTTTTCTGTCCTGTTACCATTTCCTCCGTAAAGCCATTCAGCATTCCAAGGCTGGCAGACCTCTGCCGGAACAGCGGTCGTGTTCTTTTCGTAATAAATTTTGTAATGCATGCAGACAATGGTACCGTAATGACGAACACAAGCACCAGACGCGGTGAGATCATCATCATCATGTACAGCGAGCCTACCACTGTAATCACCGTGGTTAAAATCTGGATCAGATCGCTGGATAATGACTCATTGACTGTATCAATGTCATAAGATATCCGGCTGATAATATCTCCAGTCTGGTGCATGTCATAATATCCCACCGGAAGCTTTAGCATCCTGTCGAATATATCCTTCCGCATACTATAAACCACTTTCCGGCTGATCGTAATCATCAGAACAGAAAGGCCATAGGAAAGTAAGGCTGAAATCACATAGAATCCCGCCATCCATGCTGCGTAGTGGAAGACCCTGGTGAAATCCACATTTCCCCTTCCTGGTTCAATAGCATCAATGGCATACCCTGAAAGCATGGGACCGATCAGGGCCAACAGGTTGCTTCCCACTGTCAGCAGCAATGCCACAAGCAGGAGCCAACGGTATTGCATCATGTAACCGGCCAGCCGCCGTATTGTATTTTTTTTCTGATGAAGAGCCATAAACCTTGCAGTCCCCCTATAGGGAAGCTTACTGTTCTCATTTCTTCTGTATACTGTCATATGACTCTCCCTCCTCGTATAATAAGTTTATAGCCAAGCAAAACAGGCTATAGACTTATTCTTTTTGTGGTATAGATGTAAGGATATTCTGTGATGTCATATCAGGAGGGGTCTCCTCCAGGAGCGCTGGTT
>NZ_JANFYJ010000510.1:0-289 GCF_024460495.1 Hungatella sp. SL.1.14
CGCGGGCTTTGGTTTCTGGAGCCACGATATCAGCGGTTTTGAGAATACAGCGCCGGCGGATATTTACAAGAGATGGTGCCAGTTCGGCCTGTTAAGCTCTCACAGCAGGCTTCATGGTTCTCTTATGTTCTATTTTATACCACTTCTCATACACTGCCACGTCCTTAATCCGGTAGTCAGCGCTTAAATCAATGACCTTGGCCTTTGATAAAACCGCCTCATTCATGAGAGACGCACAGAATCCAAGAGCTACGTGGGCCAGAAGTACGCGTCGGTATTTAAAAACATG
>NZ_JANFYJ010000511.1:0-289 GCF_024460495.1 Hungatella sp. SL.1.14
TCAGGATATTGTTAAACACGCCCTTTTCCGTAGACAGCATGGCATATAAGATGTAGCTTACATGGCCATTGGCAAGTTCCTTCTCAAATTCCGCATCCGTTCTGTCTAAAACCTCCTCCGCGCTCATGGTCCCAAGCCACACACCATCGATATCCTGCAGCGCGACATCTGTGCCGGCGGACAGAAGCTGGTCGTATAATATCCGTAATTTCCTTCCTCAATCGCTTTTAAGGTATCAATCATAACGTCGCAGAACACCGCGGAGATCCCCGTCATGGTATCTGCCGGT
>NZ_JANFYJ010000512.1:0-289 GCF_024460495.1 Hungatella sp. SL.1.14
GTTCAGAAACGTCATGATCGACACCGTGGCGATGGACGATTTCATCATGGGCGTGATAATCTGGAAAACGATCTGGTAGATCCCGCATCCGTCCATGACCGCCGCCTCCTCCAGCTCAACCGGAATGGATTCCATAAAGCTGGACATCAAAAACAGGCCCTGGGGAAGTGAAAATGCCACGTACGGGATCAGCAGCGCCCAGATGGTATCGGTCAGACCCAGCTGATTGAATATCTTATAATTGGAAAGCAGCGTCGCATGAATGGGAATCATCATCCCCATGAGCAGA
>NZ_JANFYJ010000513.1:0-289 GCF_024460495.1 Hungatella sp. SL.1.14
CTCCGGTAAATACGGATTGATATGCCTGACCGTGTACATCGTTGACCTCACTGTAGCCTGGAATGTTCGGTGTTTCATAAATATTCTGGCGTGCTTCCAGGAAACCGGCCAGTTCCGGCATATCGTTGATGCTGGGATCGTCAAGAGTCTCTGTACGGGTTGAAAGACGGCCCGTCATAACGGAAAATTCAAGGGCTCTTTCCTTCTCAAGCATAAATTTAATAAATTCTGCGGATTCCTTCTCATGCTTACCAGGTGTAATGAAGTATCCATAACCGCCCGGTGTACT
>NZ_JANFYJ010000514.1:0-289 GCF_024460495.1 Hungatella sp. SL.1.14
TGTTCCCCAGTAAAACTGAAGCAATTCATTGAGTGAATAGAGCACGGTGAAACAGCAGTGTAAAAGACAGGGATGTGATCAGCGGTCAGGCTGTTCCCGTCCTTCTGTTACACTGCTGTCTTTTTTCAGCAGATCGAGAAACTTTGAGCGTATCCGCACGTGAACCTCCGGCTGCCTGATGAGCAGCGCCTGGTAATCAGCGGCATCCAGGGACTGTCTTAAAACTTCTTTGGTGGAATCGGGAACGACCGCATAGGTCGAATCAACATAACAGAGCGGAGGATAGAGG
>NZ_JANFYJ010000515.1:0-289 GCF_024460495.1 Hungatella sp. SL.1.14
GCCCAAAATGATTCCCAATGGGATACTGATGGCGACGGAAATCATGCTGATTTTGAGTGCTGCGTCTAATCCACCAAGGATACGGGCAAGATTTTTCCCTTTCAGCAGCACCTCAAGACCCAAATCCGGCATAGCGTGACCTCCTTTCCAGGAGGCTTCCCAAAACGGAGACCGGAAGCAAAATAATAAGATAGATGCGCCCATGTTTCCGGCGGTGCCTCCGGATCCAGTCCCGCCTCCGCGAAAGCGTCCTTATCATAGTAAAGAATTCTTGTATCCGTTACGTAGG
>NZ_JANFYJ010000516.1:0-289 GCF_024460495.1 Hungatella sp. SL.1.14
CCGGATTGGTTCACGATATTGGGAATCCGCCGTTTGGCCATTTTGGTGAATATGCTGTCCGGGAGTGGTTTCAGCGGCATTTAGGCGGGAAGACCGATAATTACGCCAGACGGCTGTACCGTGAGCTGTTTTCCTAGACGGGAAGGAGCCAAAGCGGGCTGCGGACCACCGGACAGAGTGTGAACTGTAATGCCTGGAACGATGACGAGCAGCTGTTTGAACTTCTTTTCTGGTATTAATTGCAAAAATATGTTAATATTTCTATAAGAATTCTGGGTTCGGAAGCCGG
>NZ_JANFYJ010000517.1:0-289 GCF_024460495.1 Hungatella sp. SL.1.14
CTGCGCTGGATGTATCGATTCAGTCTCAGGTGATCAATCTGCTTCAGGACTTAACGGAAAAAGAAAATTTGACATACCTGTTTATTACCCATGATTTATCCGTGGTAAAATATATCAGCGACCGGATCGGGGTCATGTATCTGGGAGCAATGGTGGAACTGGCGGGAGCCCAGGAGATTTTTGAAAATCCGGGGCATCCGTACACGGAAGCGCTGCTTGCCGCTATCCCTACGACGGTTATTGGCGACAATAAGAAGGAACTGCAGATTCTTGAGGGTGACATACCCAG
>NZ_JANFYJ010000518.1:0-288 GCF_024460495.1 Hungatella sp. SL.1.14
AAAGAACATGCGCCGAAACCAGGTGGAAATGCGACAGCGTCTTTTCTCTTTCTTATCCATAGCGTTTCCTCCTTTATTTGTCTACGCGGACACGAGGATCAATCAATCCGTAGCTGATATCTGTAATCAGGATGCCCACCAGGCTGATGATCGTATAAAACAGCTGAATGGCCAGAACCAGTTTGTAATCGCTCTGCTTTAAGCCGGTTACGTTCAAAGCTCCCATTCCCAGGAAGGAGAACGTGTTCTCCACCACAACGGAACCACTGAAAATCCGCAAAAACCATC
>NZ_JANFYJ010000519.1:0-288 GCF_024460495.1 Hungatella sp. SL.1.14
CGAGAGTAAGGATCAGATGATTGAGTCAGCCGGAGCTTACAATGTGGACGATTATCTGATTTCTACCAAGACCATGAAATTTTTTAGTTGATAATGCAGTAATCAAATAAAATAATTTTACGAGTAGGGGGAACCTTTATGCAGCTTTTAAAGGACAGGATACGGAAAGACGGAAAGATTAAATCCGGCGATGTATTGAAGATAGACAGCTTTTTAAACCATCAGATGGATATTAAGCTGTTCGAAGAGATCGGAAAGGAGTTTAAAAGACGCTTTTCTGATGCTGAC
>NZ_JANFYJ010000052.1:0-14467 GCF_024460495.1 Hungatella sp. SL.1.14
GTTGCAGTAAAGCTCATTTCTTCATCATCTGCTGACCATTCCCTGAGATACACCGTTGCACCCGGCAGCCACTCCACCGTCCCGTTATCCAGTTCCTGGCCGTACAGAACCTTGACCTCCTGCCCGGCTTCCAGGAAATTAACTGTACTCTCCTCATTCTCCACGTCATACGCACGGTCTTTGTTTTCAATAGTCATGTCAAAGTCCAGGGTGGGAAGTTCCTCCATAATCGGACTGATATGCTCTTTCTTCGTGGCTGAAAGGATTTTCCGGTTATCAAAATAGATTCCGATTCCCATGGTCAGCTGGTGGATCCTGAACCTGCTCTGTCCATTGGCCATGGAAGCCGGCACAAACCGCAGGAATGTTGCTCCCTCAAAAATTTCTTCTGTCACAAAATGTCCCGTGGCATTCCCGGCAATCTCAACGGTCTTATTATCAGACTCAATCCGGAAATCTACTGGGTATGCCCGGCCAAACTCGACCGTCAGCCCCTTAATGTCATATCTGATGGGAAACTGTATCTCTATGGATCCCGGAAGATCCTCCGACACAATTCCCTGATTGAGGACTACATCCGCCCTGGCCCGAGGCAGGAAATACATGCTGCCGTCCACCGCGGTGTAATCCTGATCACAGGTGGCATACAGCTCCTGCACCTGGTAATTATCCAGGGGCCATTTCAGGTTGCTGTAATAGGTGTAATTTTCAGGGCGCGGCACATAGGCCGATGATTGCGCTTCCTGGTTAATAACACCGATTGTCACCCGGATATAGGACAATGGGTCCCTGTACTTATTTCTCATAACCTCTTTATACGCCTGGCTTGCCGTCTGCATTACTCCATCACCCCGCAGTCAACAATGTTTACTTTACAGTCCTTGTATAACGTCGGCAGGCCAGAAGGGTCGAACTCCGCCGGCGTCGCCGTCCGGTTCCCCGGGTACATCCGTATGGTCATCATGCGGTTATGTACCATATCGGGAACTTTGGCCGTCACCACGAACTTGTCAAACTCCTGGAGCATGGTCGCCCAAGTCTCAGCCGGCAGAAACTTCCACTGGAGATTTTCAAACTTGTACTGGTCGCGGCCTACACGCTGGCCGATAAATTCCCCCAGTGCATTCTTCCCGTCACTCACGTTTGTAGCAACAACCAGATTTCCCCCAATGTCGGGAGCCGGAAACTCCCGGCCGTTGATTGTAATGACTGCCATACAGCACCGCCTCCTTTACGTTGTTCTTAAGGTGAGTCCGGAACGCTTTTCCAGATCCACCAGTTTCTTTTTAATCTCGCGGATATCAATGTTCACAGTCAAGTCCAGGTTCTCGATCAGTTCAATGATCTTCTTTAGCAGGTCAATCATAATGATTAAGTACTGCTCGCTCATGCCGTCCGGTCTGGCTGCCATCGCCACGGCCTTATCAACCATAGCCTGCATCTTATCCTCCGGTGCTACGATCTCGCCGTAGTGACGGTTGTCACCGATCATGGCAAGCTGGGGCTGATTTGCTCCAACGTATCCGCCTTGAGCCAATTTGTCTATTATCGGAAGTCTAAAAAGCTGAATATCGAATCCTGGTATTATTTCTTGTCCAGCTACTTCGAGGCCATCAAAGGAAATATGCATTTTTTCATTTATCCAACCGATTAATTGGTTGAACAAATCTATTACGCCATTTAAAGCACCTTTGAAAGCCAGTCTAATTGCTTCCCCAATATCCTCAAAAAACTTTTTTATGGGCTCGAATATGCTTGTAATATTTTTATAAGCGTTATCAAACGTCGTCTTAAACCATTCAGGCGATTTTTCGAAAGCCTTCTGTACATCGACATACCGATCACTGAACCACCCGCCGATCGGTGATACTGCCGTGGTCAGATTGTCATATGCACTCTGAAAGGTAGATTGAAACCATATAGGCGAATCCTTAAAAGCATTTTGTACATCCTGATACCTGCCAGAGAACCACCCTCCGATTGGCTGAATGACTCCGGTCAGTTTCTTATAGGCATCGTTGAAAGTATTTTTAAACCATGTAGGCGAATTTCTAAACGCTGTGGTGACATCTGTGTACCGCTCGCTGAACCATGAACCTATTGACTGGAATGACTCTGACACCTTCGTTCTGGCTGAGGTAAATTTCTCACTAAACCAGGAAGGAACTCCAGCCAAAGCCGTCTTGACCTCTCCCCACTTTCCATCAAACCAGTCGCCGATTCCAGAGAAAATATTCTGTACTCCCTCATACCCAGACCGGAATAACTCCGTCAGTTGCCCTGGTAGATCCTGGATACTCTCAATCAGCCCGGACCAGCCTCCGACTATGCCATTCAACAGACCCTTGATTAGATAATCTCCAATCTCAGCAAATACCGTTGACGGACTATGGATTCCAAAAAAGTCCTTTACAGATGCAAGAAAACTTTCAAAAGCCGCCCTTACTCCTGCCATGATATCTCTGGATTTAATACCTTCGATAATTCCATCAACAATCGCTTTCCCCAGGTCCATCATGGGCTTCAACGGGTTAAACCTGCTTATGCCTCCCATCAGATTGTCAAAGATTTCTTTGGGGTTCAGCTGACTGGTTCCTGACAAAACGTCATTCACAGTCTTCAGCGCATCGCTAATACCGCGCAGATCGTCGACCAGTGCTGTTCCTACCCATTTCCCCATCGGCTCCAATAAATTCTTCCAGAGCCATTCTCCGGCAGGCTTTAAGCTGTCAAGTACGGAATTCAACAATCCAAGCGCTTCGGCAATCCCGTCGAGCGCTGCTGGTATTGCTTCCTCCAGTGCCCACTTCCCTAATGGCTGCAGCACGTTTTTAAACAGCAGTTCCAAACCCGATCCAAGCTTATCACCCAGGGGCTTTAAGGCTTTTGTCATGCGCTCAAATGCTGTCAGGATCGGCGCAAAATCAAGCTTAGACGACCAGTCAGACAGAGATTTTGTGATTCTATCAACGGTTCCCAGTAGGCCGTCCAGGATATCAGCCAGATTCTGTATGACAGCCGTCCCTGTTCCGTCCAACTCCCAGGCTTTCCGGAAATTATCACGTATGTGGGTAATGGTGTCGTTAATCTGCGTAAAGCTGTCAAGGATATGGCCGATCATGGATTCCCCGGTCCCATTGTTCCAGACATCGCGGAATGACTCCCCTATCGTGTGGATCAGCTCCAGCCAAGAATTAAGCCGGTCAAAAATACTTTGGATTACTGCATCGCCCCGGCCGCCTTCCTCCCAAGCTCGTTTAAATGCTCCGGCTATGTCACCCACCACGTTAAACACCAGGGTAACAAGCCGCAGGATATTCGTGCAGAACCGCTCACCGGTTCCGTTGGTCCAGACCTCTAAGAAGCTTCTTCCCATAGCTTGAGCAAGGCCTATCACGTTACCAAAAGCATACTGGGCCGCGTTAATTACGCTCTGTCCTTCTGCCTCCCAGGAATCTTTCATAGGCTTAAAAAGCTGGCCCAGAACACTCTTGACTTTTTCGGCCATGGTGTCGATCAGTCCCATCTGGGTTGTGTCAATGTCTGGCGCTGTGATCTCCGGCGCTTCGCCGCCTCCACCACCTCCAGAATCGTCTTTGTTGGCCTGAAGGATATTCAACTCGTCAATTCCCGTTGTAAGGCCCTGGGCGTCCTTCGCTGCCTTCTTAGCGCTGTCACCGTAAGCCCCCATAGCTGTTTTAGCCGCTACAAGGCTTTTTGTAGCCGCTACGCTGCCGCTTAACGTTTTGCCGAACAACAGGCTTACGAACGCTGCTATGTATCCCGTAACTCTTGCCAGAGCCGACATGAGCGCATTCAGTGCAGGCATGACAGCCTGGTAAATTGGAGTAAAAGCCACATTAAGGTTAGAGCGGATCTGACTCAGTGACGCCTTAAACTGCTCGTTCGCATTCATGGACGCAAACAAGGATTTAGCCATTCCCCTTAGCGCACTCATGATGATTGGGATGATAATCTGATACCGAAGCATAGTTGTCAGCATACGGTGCATTCCGCCCTGTGCTGACTGCGACTGCTTTCCTGCCTTCTTCGTACGATTCCCAAATATTGACAAAGCAGAACCAGCCTTTAAGATTTTAGGAATGCCACTCCCTATTGTCTGGAACAGGCGCCCAACAGCAGAAGCCGCAGTTTTGGCACCAGATACAAGACCACTGCCAATAGTTCTAAGCAGACCGGAAATCCCGGATCTAACTGTCTGGATTTTTGACAGGGCACTGCTGATATTTGCCATACCTGCTATCTTCGGGGCTGCGCTTACTGATGCGGGTGCCTGAACCGTAGCTGTTGCAGGCGCCTTGATTAAGGCAGCCTTTCTTTCCAGGGCGTCATACTGAAATCCCAGGTCCTGCAATTTTCCTTTCAGGGAGATGATAGATCCTTCCGTCTTCAGAATCTGTTCTTGGATCCGGTTCTTCTTTGCATCGTTGAAGGTTCGCTCATAAGCTGCTTTCAGCTCAGCCAGCTTTGCTTCCTGCAGGTCGATCTGTTTCCCGATGTTCATGGTCACCTGGTCAATCTGCTCCATCTGGGACTCCAGCATGTCCTTGGTGTAATCTATCTTAATAGCTGGAGCCTTGACCTTGACAACAGGCGGCGCCCTGGGCTGTATTGGCCTGGCCTTCGTGTCGCCCGTGGCTGCCGGCTCTTCCGTCTGGCTGTATGGATTCAACACGTTCGTGATCCTCGCCATAGCCCGGTCGATCATGGCGTTTAAGTGATCTCCTATGATGTCGATATTCATCTTGGCTGACTCCGTACACCGCTTAAGCGCTGCTTCGATCACGCGGGAGATATTCTGCATGAGCGCTTCAATCTCCTGATGCATATTCTGCATCATCTTCTCCGCGTCCACAGCGCCAGAAACCTTTTTCAGCGATTTCTCAATCTGGCCGCCAATCTTCGAGGTCACTGCCTCGATCTGGCCGTTGATGTCAGATTGTATTTCCAAATCCAGGCTGATTTTGCCTACGCTGTCATTTGCCACGTCTTACCCCTCCTTTCCTCCAAATGCCTGAGCCAGGATCTTTTGCATCTCTCTGGCCTTGTCAATCTTCTGATCTTCTGTAAGTCTGTCCATAGGATTATGGTTCGATCTCCACTCATTCCGGATCCGGTGTTGCTCCCGCGTATAGTGTTTCAGCACTTCATTGTTCTCCTCGCTTCGGATCCCTACAACGGTCCCCAGGGGAGTCTTAGGCATGATTCCCGACAGCAGCACACAGAACTCTTTCCAGTCCATTTCAGTCTGAGACAGCCGGATGTTATATTGCATGGCGAATGATGATTCAATCAACTCCCAATCCTCGAACAGGTCATACCAGTACTCACTGGCGTTTGCTTTTTTTCTGGTTCTTCTCGACCTCTTCCACTTCCTCCAGGGAGACATCTGCAATAGCCGCCATGATTACATTCACAATCAGGGCAATGCTTGCCACAGCCATGTCCTGGTCATTGATATAGTCAAGTGCTTCTTTTCCGAGGGCTGCCTTGATAACCTCGTCCATTTTCTCGAATTCGTCCTTCTCTTTGTCCTGTGATACCGCGTTGATATACAGGACCGCGCTCTTTCCGGTGTTGATATTGTAGATGTGGTCATCGTCGATTTTTACCGTCGGCTTCTCCATGCCGTTTTTCATACGTTCTGCAATGTCATACGCTCTTCCCATCTGTTTTTCCTCCTACTCTTAAGCGGCTGAACCGGCCGTATAAACCGGCTTGCCGTCTCCAACAGTGTCAAACTCTAATGGCGCTACAGTGGTAGACTCTCCACCGTAAATGGTCTTGACATCCAATACGCAGTCGTAGGCCAGCTTTGAGCCGTCCGGAAATTTAATGGCTGCCTTTGTGCTGCAGGCCAGCCCGTCTTTCCAGGCTACGCTTGCCACGTAGTCGTTTCCCTTGTCCCCAATGCTGCGCTTGCCCTTTAAGCTGACATTAAACTTCTTAGCCGTCATCAAAGCCCTGGCCCAGCCTTCCGTATCCATTGGTGTCCAGTTTTCGACTCCGCCGTCGATCGTAATCTCCATGCTCTCCAAATCGGCGATCTCGACCATGTCCTGCTCTGTGCTTTCTCTCCCTTTTGTCCCGATTTCAAATACCATGCCATAAACCGGGAATACACCTGTGCTCACTGTCATATAGCTACCTCTCTTTCTTTCTGTAATAAATTACAAAATTGATTACGTATTCATAGATTCCTTTTTCATCGGTTCCCACACCGACTGGAGCGTCTGTCCGCATATCAAACATTACGGCCGGGCAGCCTGCAATCGTCGCTGTCTGACCGTACAGAGCGTCGTACAACTCCTGTGCCTTGGCTTCGGCCTGCACAGCATCATTCCCCCAATGCACCAGGATAGACACTGCCCTGGTATCATAGGTGCGGTTTGCCAGGCCGCCGATGGGAACGGGCCTCACTGGCCCCTGTGTAAGATAGACTCCGATGCACTGCTTGTCGTTGCCATTGATCTTACCCACATACCACTTGGGTGACTCCACAACAGTCTTCAGCCAGTCCTTAACCTCTTCCAGTGTCATTTAATTAGCCCTCCTGCATTCTCCCTCAACCTGGCCTGGAACGCCTTCCGGAAGAAGTCCTTCTTCGCTCCATCAATGTAAGGCTGCATCCATAATCCGCCAGCGTTCGGATTCTTATCTTTCCGGAAATTGTATTCCGGGTGCCAGTATAGGCGCCTGGCGTAGGGTGTATCATATATGATCTGATACCGTGACTTTGATACTCTGACAAATCCGCTACGCTCCAGCTCCCCTGTGTTTTTAGGCACTACCTGGCTGGCATCAACATCACTCTTAACGGCTTCGGCCGCCTGCTCTGCTGACAGAGTAACTGCATTGGTCAGCTTCCGAATCTGATCCTGATACAGCTCCACCTTGATATTAACTTTCATACCAGTCTCAATTCCGTGTAGTTGACTGTACCGTCCGGGTTTCTAGCCTTGATCCCCTGCATGATGGTACGTTCTGCCCCGTAGATCGTTGCCGTACCACTGCTGATTACCGGCAATTCCGGGCAGATATCGCCAGGGAACATTGCAATGCCGGACAGCCGGACAAGTTTCTGATCTGTGTCCATGGTCATCTTGGCGCTGTCCTGGTAATTGCATTTAAGATCAAGCTCTGCCGCTACCAGGGGACCGCCAGATTCAGACAGCCCTTCCTGATGCAGTACAACGTGTATATCCGTCCTGCAAAGCTGTTTGGGTACTAAACATGGGTATTTCATGGCCTCACCTCGCTAACCGGCAGCACAAGCCTGTCTGGGACAGTAGAGCGTATGTATCCTTCTTCATAGCCACGCCTTTGTCTGCATAGACGTTCCAGGATTGTGTAAACTGCATCGACGTCCCGTTAATACTGTAGCTGCTCAATACGGTTTCAATAACTTCCTCGTTTTCATGCTCAAAATCCGCCTGGAGGCATACAACCTCACGAATCACCTCCTGCTGGAAGAGCGTCAGGCCGGAAATGCCCCGACTGGCAATCCGGTTGTAGGTAAGGGAATCTATATGCCTGCTGGCCTTCCGGAGCAGCTGATTGATGTCCGCGCATTCCTGCAAGACGGATCCTTTGTACTCGTCAAAATAATAATCCGGTGTTACATATGGTTCGTAAGCCATACTACTCACCGGCTTTCTTGCTTGCCGCCTTTTTCTTTTCTGGATCCTCTTCTGTTTCTTCCTTTGGCGGCTCTTCAAGCTCGTAGCCATGGCTCTTAAACCACTCCAACAGATACGGATCCTCAGTCTCGCCCACGCCATTACAGAACGCTACGCTGGCCGAGACCCCCGTATAATTCTTGTTCGGTGCATGTACCTTCATGTCTTGTCCTCCTTATTTAACTTTGATGTTCCGAAATACACCCGCGGCCTTAGACGCTTTCAGGGCGATAGCGGCATTCATTTCGACTTCACCGGTCTTTACCGCTCCGGCAGTCGTAAAGTCAGGCAGCCAGGTCTGCACTGGGGCCATTCCTGCAAACGATACGCCATGCAGGCCGTCCATGGATAACCGCGCCACGTACAGAGACGTAGTCCCTTTGGCTGTATCTATTTTTACGACATCATCGTTGGTACCCGGCTTTGCTCCCAGATCCACAAACGGGATATTGCCATAAGATTCCACATTTGTTCCCCAGTCGCTCTTTGTCACCTGGTACATGGCCGCTCTTCTGGCACAGGCCCGGAGCTTCGAGATTAACTTCGTATTACCTGCGATGAAGGAAGGTTCCCCGTCCAGGCCGCGCAGGAATTCGTCCAGCATGTCGAGAAAATACTGGAAGTTATCCGTGACGAGCTGGGAAGTAGAAAGATCAATTACTGTATCTCCCGTGTTATACTCCGTTGAACTTCCGGCCAGGGCTTTCTCCAGGCCATCAAAAGCATTTGTATCCACAGCCTCGTCACCGTTGATAAATGTGTCGTTAAACAGCGCCTGCGCTGCCTTGATCTTCTGAGACTGCTGTAATTCAACCTCGGATACAATACCGCCCATGTTAGCAATCACACGATCGATCTGGTAGGCTCCACCAAACACCTTGATGTCTACAGAGTGACGTTCCTTCGTTACTTCGCTGGGCGTGTACTCCGAGTTGATGGCACGGAACTGAGCCGTCGGCTGTGTCTTAAGTCTCGTGTAGCTGTAAGTCGGTGTGGCTCCGCCGCCTGTCGGGGAAACCGCATCGTCAAACGTGATGTGATCCAGAATCCAGTTAGATTTCCGGAACTCGTCAATAACTCCCATCTGCAGGTCGTCCTGCACGTTCTTCCTTGCTTCTTCTAATGTTACTGGCATAATAGTCCTCCTTAATTAGTCTGCTGTGACAGCTGCGGCGCGATCCTTGCCTCAATGGCTGATTTCATGCTCACCTTGCCGTCGTCATTGTTTGGTTTCGGATTCTGCTGGCTTGCCCCCAATGGCCGGAATCCCGTAGGTTTCGGGTTGCTCTCCTTAAACAGGAACGGCTTTGACTCTTTAATCGTCTTCATCTGCTCGTCAAGCCCCGTAATCTTGCCATCGTCAGACAGGATCAGTTTCGATCTGTCAAACAGTCCGACTACCAGATCCGCGTCCTGGGCGCTCTCTCCAACTGCAAGTTTGATAGCCGTTGACAGCTTCAGATCCTTCATCTCTGCTTCGTATTTCTCCTTGGCCGCCGTGTTCTCTGCCTGGAGATCCGCAATCTGTTTCTGCATCTCTGCGCTGTCTCCTGCCGTCTTTTTTAATTCCTCCAGCTGCTTGTCCCTCTCCTTGATCTGGCTTTCTGAGGACGCCAGCTGTTTCTTGAGATCGTCATAATCACCCTTTGCCTTGCCGATGTCTGCTGAATTCGCGTCCAGAATCTTGTCAATGGCCTCCTTCGCAAGCCCTAAATCCTCTAAAAATTTTCTCTGCATACTTCTCATCCTTCCTCTTCGCTTTTTCTCGTGGTTGCACCACCTGATTCTGTGATGTCCGCCCAGTTTCTCGTCGTATGACAGGACATAATTCAATTTCTTAACTTCTCCCGGTTGTACTCTCGTCTCAGCTCCGGGTGCTGGTCCAGATGCGCTCTGATCTGTCTCTGTAGCTCTCTCACCTCAGCCTGGGCCCTGCGGATATTGTCATTGTCACAGGCTCCGGCAACTTTGCGTTTCGCCTTCCTGATCTTCCGTTCCAATGCCCGCTGCTTCTGCTCGGCCTCATAAGTCTTTAGGGCCTTGTCCTTGTTCGGAACTTTCGGAAGGATCGTGATACCAGGAAAGTAAGTTGCCAGTGTATGTCGGCAGTTCGGGTGCAACAGTCCGGCCTTCATGGCTGTTGATAGGAGGGGCACTCCCAGCTCTGCGGCCTCGGCAGCTGTCCCGGAGCTGAATACATCATCAACCAGCACTTTACCCTGCCATGGTTCACACTTCGGGCAGGTATTAGCGTGAGCCGAAACGAAAATGGTGTGGATCCCCCATTCGTCCCGCTTCTTGCCCTCTGCCAGGAACGTCGCGCGCTGAGACGCTGTCCGCAGCGCCATCTCTGCGTAGCTGGCAATATTCACTCGGCGCCCGTTGCTGTACTCGATGCAGTCGATTCCCCCGTCCAGAAACTCCTTTGTCGCCATGTCAATCGCCTGATCTAAAGACTTCGCGCCGGCGACCATAAACAGCTCGGTTTTATAGATCGTCTGCCTGTAGATATCATCCATACGGCGCCAGATGGCTCCCTCGGCCTCCTTCATGTCCTTGTTGACTTGGACCTTGAGATCATCAAGCTTCTGGTCATTATCCTTTCTGGTTAGCTCCTTCTCCTTGCCTTCTGGTACATACGCATCAGCTGGTAGCGGCTTTTCCTCCGGCTGTTTCTGAGGCTCCTGTGCCTTCTCTGCAGTCTTCTGCAGCGCGTCGATCTTACTCTCATTGACGTCGAAAAAACTATCTTCGGGCAACTCGCGCTTTTCCAATCCCCGGTTGCTTATGTCTTTCGGATACTTCATTCCGCGGCGTGTGAAGAATGATTTAATCTTGCGAAACAGCTTCTCCATCAGGCTTTCGGCCGTGTCAAAGCTCTCTTGCAAGGTCTTGTTGATAAGATCCTCAATCTCCTTGCTGCGCTCCCCGACAATCTCCTTATTCTTCTTCCGGTATTTTGCGATGTTCCGGAGCTTCGCTTTCTGCCACATCTCCCAGCGAAATCCCTCTTCCTCCTCTTCTTTCTCATGCCGTTTCAGGTTGCGCTGGAGATTCCGGATCAGGTCGAGTTCTATCTCCTCCAGGACCGTCCGGAGATCATAGGCGTTACTCTTCTTCTCCTGGTCCTGGCTCATTTAAGGCCCCCTCCATTCCGTCATAGCCCGCCACGCTGGGTTCCTCCTTCTCGGTAAGGCCCAGTTCATCTTTGATACGCTTGACTTCTTCGGCTTTATCCTCATCGGTCATGGTGTCTCCGTACAGCTCGTCTACGGCCTTCTCAGTGCTCATAACGCCGTAGTTCTTTGCCTTTCCGACGGTTTCCACCGTGCTGTCGAAATCCGGAGCGGCATACTCGCCAAACTTTACGGATGGCTCATACTTCCCGATGGCCTGGCCTGTCATGTTATCGTGAGTCATCAGGACGGCAGCCACCAACTCAGGGATCACCTGAGTTAAGACGTCTACGATCTTGTTCCGGGTATGCATCGTGATCTTTTCTTTCTCGCGCTGGGACTCGGCATTGTCATTCTTTTTTAGGTCGATCCCCAGCGTGGCCGGGGATATGATACCCTGAATGACCAGATCCAGAAAACAGGAATAGCTGTTGACATATGCCTCGTAGGATATCTGAGGCTGTGAGATCTCAATCTTGTTTCCGTTGTCCTCCTTGCGCATAGATCCAATAGCTATGTAATCATTATCAAAATCGTTCGGATCGATCAGGTGTCCATCTTTCGGATCCCTGGGGATCATATCTTCCGGTATGTACCGATTAATCCGGCCTTTCCGGATCGCGTCCAGCCACTGGCTGATTACTTCGTCCAACGCGTCCAGGTTGTCGCTCTTAGTGTCGAACAGCGCTTTTCCCCGGCCTTTCCACTTGTTGGAGGAGAAGATCACAAGCGGCACCGCCATGATAAAATCACCATCAAATCCGGTGTCCTCATAGATCGCTGTCCCCCCCAGAGTATCCAGCGGCACCTCCTTGCCTGCCTCGTCCAGTAGCCGGTATGTGACATACCCCTTACCGTAGGTCTCCTCCAGGCGGTACTCCTTCTCTCCGTCCTTAAACGGCGTATAGAAAAGGATCTCCTGCAGGCGGCCCCGACGATAGTGGAAGTCCACGGTATCAGCCTCGTAAAACTCGATCACTGGGTACTGACTGACCTCGTCCAGGCTGATCTTGAATGCTCCATCACCAGATGATAAAGCGCCGGCCACGGCCTCCCCCAGAACATTGATGAAGTTGTTCTCGTCTGCGATCAGCTCCCACCGCTCTTTGATCTCCTGGATCTCTCCTTCTTCACCGAAGCTGATTTCGTCCATATCCTCGGTGACAATGTCCTTAAACCGATCCACAACAATGCTGACTATCCCGCTGTGGATCTTTCGAACTTTGCGGAAGGGAACTGCCGCCCAGAATCTCGCCATGTCATAGCCGAGATCCGTTGTCTTCTTGAAAAACTGCTCCAGCTCTGCCGGTTCCCCGCGGTACCAGATCTTGTTCTTCAGAACGTTCTCCTGGAAGGAAAGAGGCTCCTGGATCACAATCTTTCGTTTCTTTGCAGGAATCAGCTTCAGGATCCCTGTAATCATGCTCTTAAACCAGCCCATCAGGCTTCCTCCTTCCTATGCCGATCTTGACCTCATACGGCAGCCAGGCATATTGCACGCTGTTGACCATATGATCGTTCTTGTCCTCCGGCGTGTTGTCCTTGTCCTCCAACCAGCTGTATACTTCCAGCTCACGAATATAATGCTTGCAGGTGTCCACAATGTAGAAACACGGCTGGCTGCCGGCATCGGCAAACCAGTTCAGCTGGTTGTTGATCCTGTCAATGATCTGCTCCTTCTTCCAGGCGTCGTTGAAATTATAGATGCAGCCATTCAAGCGCTTGTACTTCAGGAACTCGGTTATTGTCGCCTGATCGGCGTTATCGATGAAAGTATCCCGCGCAAAGCCCCATTCCTGCCGGTTGCGCTCCAGAAAATCAATGAAGTTCCGGACCGTGTCCGTGGGAGCCAGCGGCGTTCCAAGCTCCGCATTGTTGTAGACCTTCTCGTCCAGGACAATACAGGTTCCCTTATTGGTGATCCCAATAAAGCTCATCGAGATCGTGTCTGGAGACTTCTGGGAGTATGCAGTGTCCAAGCCGGCTGAGAAGTAAATAAACCACTCTGTCTGGTGCTTGTTGTTGGGATCCTTAACAAACGCCTTAGCCTGCTTCTTGGTTATGACATGCTTAGATCGCTCGAAGTTGCTGAAGATCAGGCCGGTTGCCTTCCCTCGCAATCCCTGAATCTTGTTCTTCCAGATCTTCGTGCCTTTCGGCGTGTTCGTCATAATCTGATCCAGCTTCTCCTTCGAGAGACCCAGGTTATGGGTAAAAGAAAAGAACCAATGCACCCAACCGGGTTTTGGTTCCTCTCTCAGTTCTTCTCTAATTTCTTGTGGTGTCTCTTCCTCCCATTCTGGAAGCGGCCTGGAGCAGTTGATATACTCCTTATAGACGTCCAGGCTCGGATCGTCCGGGTTAAGCGTCGCCATCATGTAATCACAACGCATAGATGCTTCCCGCACAAATTCAATGTCTGCTGTGTTGATCTCGTCGATGTACAGGCAGCCGTACTGGCCGCCAAGAGCCTTTTGCCACTTAGTCTTATCGCCGTATCCCATCACATATATGACCTTATCACCGCTGGATGTGTGAAACAGGATATGTGGAATTTTATCGTCCTTAGATCCGTTGCCGTTGTACTCAGCCAGGATCCCGAAGTCGTCAATGATTCCCAAATCCTTATTGATGATGTTCTTTTCGGCGGTGCCGGTATCCTTGGCCGCGATGATGTGCAGCTTTTTGGTGGACTGGGCGACCTTAAGCATAAACTTAAACAGGCCCACCGTGGTCTTGCCAGCGTAGGTAGTTAAGTTCCCTCAAGAAATTCGACGGGAGCATTACACTTTAGAAATGCTTTGTACTTCTCTGACAAAAGTAATCGTTCTGAACTCATGAGGTAGAACCACCTCCCCGCATCTGCCCGATCAGGTCGTCCAGCTTACTCTTTTCAGTATCGAGGCCGCCGGATAGATTGTTCTCCACCTTCGTGGTATAACCGTATTTGCTCATCCAGAGGCCGGCCAGCTGCGACGGGATCACCTGCAGCTCGAACTTGCGGCGGGCGTCTGCCTCGCATTCCTCTCTTATGCGCGTGACGATGTCCCCATACCTCTTTTTACTCGCATAAGTATCATAGAATTTCGACCGGGCTATTCCCAGGTATACACAGAATCCCTCAATCGTGTATGTAATGCTCCGCTTTAGTTTAGCAGATACGAACTCACTATTCTTGGAACTGAACTCATGGGTAAGAACCTCCTGGTCATCACATACCTGCTTGTACTCTTGCCATAGCCGTTCCATCTCCTCTGGAGACTTAATTTTTAATGGTCTTCCCATGAAAATCACTTCCTTTCTGTTTTTGGGATATAAGAAAAGCCCTCGCAATTAAGCAAGAACTTATCTACTATAGGGTTAAGTTTTTTTAGCGGCTATATAGCTTTGCAGGACTTCAAGCCACTTCCAGGGTAGAAAATCAGCCACCGACTGGTAAGAGCCGGCGGCCGTCAATATTTAGTGGAGGAAATCTGTTTTCAGATCTTCCAGTCTATACTATAACATTTCTAAGCAGAACATATAGAACAAATAGAACAAATTTTAATTATTTTCTAAAAATCTTCTATACTCCATTTTTATTCCATCTGC
>NZ_JANFYJ010000520.1:0-288 GCF_024460495.1 Hungatella sp. SL.1.14
CTCATCTTTGTGTTATTCGCAGTGCTTCTAACTGTTTGCAGTAGCAAGCAGAAAGAAGCGACACACAACGAAACGATGATTATAAAGCCAAGAGAATTTTCAGAAGAAACAAAAGATCTCATACTTGAGAAAGCTAAATTTGAAGACTGGGAAACGATGTACAAAAATGTATGGTCGCGGTCGGAAGCAGCACTGTGTATGCAATGGCGAGTGACAGAGAGTGAAGCGGCGGCCAGGGAATGTATTCGCAAAACCATTGAATATCAGAAAAATACCCTTGGCCCAGAT
>NZ_JANFYJ010000521.1:0-288 GCF_024460495.1 Hungatella sp. SL.1.14
GGTCCCTCAGTTCATTCAGCGGATGATTCGTGGAAATAATCGTGGACTTCGATGAATTCGGCCGCTCATTGATGCAGTAAAACAGCTGGGACGAGGTAAAGCTGTTGTTGAGCTCCGTCCCCAGGTCATCGATGATCAGTAAATCACAGTCCAGAATGTACATAAACTTCCACGGTTCATTCTGGCCGCCCTGCCACGTTCCGGTGATACTGTCATCCGGTATATAGACGCTTCCGCTGCTGTCGCTGTCGTTGTCATTGCTGCTGACCGTACGTCCCAGAACCTTAA
>NZ_JANFYJ010000522.1:0-288 GCF_024460495.1 Hungatella sp. SL.1.14
CTGGCGGTTCTGAGGCTGATCTTAATGCTTCAGAACATACTTCCGCTGAATCCGGAAGGGCAGGCGGGAACCTCCTGGCAACTGGGCTTCAATACGGCAGCCAGCTTCGTGACAAATACGAACTGGCAGGCTTACTCCGGTGAGTCGGCTCTCAGCTATTTTTCACAGATGATTGGTCTGGGAGTTCTGAACTTCGTTACTCCGGCCGTTGGTATGGCAGTCCTGTTCGCCCTGATCCGCGGCTTTATCCGTGTGAAAAAGAAAGGTATCGGAAACTTATATACGGAT
>NZ_JANFYJ010000523.1:0-288 GCF_024460495.1 Hungatella sp. SL.1.14
GTCCATAGTATACATACTTTTCTTCCTTTAGAGCATTTACCATTGCGGTAATATCCTTTAATACGTACAGATGGTCTGAACCGATTTTAAACTCAACCGTCCAACCTTCCGCATTGCGGTGCAGGGCAGGAACCAGCCTGATATTTCCATTTAAATTCGGCTGAAAGTAGTGGGCATCGGCCAGCGCGTCGGCCGCTGCTTCCAAGATTAGGCAGCCGCCGACGGATACCGCGGTTAAAAAACTGATTTTTTCCAGCACCATGCGGGAAAATGCCCACTACTTTCAGC
>NZ_JANFYJ010000524.1:0-288 GCF_024460495.1 Hungatella sp. SL.1.14
TTTCGATTGGGCTTCCGCTTTCCAAACCGGTGATCACGACGATCACCATATTTAACTTTACACAGTCCTGGAACGCGTACTTAGTACCGTCCACGTTTGTCAGCAGTCAGGAGAAGTATACGCTGGTCGTAGGGCTCAATACATTAAAGGACACATTTTTCAACCGTTTGAATCTGACCATGGCGGGGGTTGTGGTGATTTCACTTCCCGTGCTGATCCTGTTTCTCGTTCTGCAGAAGCAGTTTATTCAGGGGATCGCTTCAGACGGAATTAAGGGATAGGTGAACG
>NZ_JANFYJ010000525.1:0-288 GCF_024460495.1 Hungatella sp. SL.1.14
CTCCTCGTTTGTCTCTCCGATCTTATCTACCCAGGCATACCACAACTCGATTTTTACCTTTTCTCCTCCGATATCGGCTGCCGCTGTCACGTTCTCCGCCTGTGTGGTTCCCTGGGTATTATCAGGCACCGCAGCCGTCTCTTCAACAGCCTTCTTTCCGCAGCCGATTAAAAGGGTGCCGGCAACCAGCAAAACTGACATCATAGCTAATGTTTTCTTCATCTTACACCTCTCCTTTTCTTTCTGTTTACTTTTCTCCTGTATATGTAAACGCCCGTATGATCTGGC
>NZ_JANFYJ010000526.1:0-288 GCF_024460495.1 Hungatella sp. SL.1.14
GGAAATATGTAGAAGATTTATTTACCAACATCGACGGCAAGATCATCGAGAGCTCTTCAGGCGTTTACAAGGGAGTCGCTGACGGCGAGTATCTGGTAGGCCTTTCCTACGAGGATCCCTGTGCTGGAGGCCGCATCTTCACGCTCGCCTTCCAGTCTGGAGGCTCTTCCATTCCGCTTTCCGTCAGCCTTACTTCCATCTGACGCCGGTCATTCTCGCTCTGGCTCCGCTCAATAAATCCATTGGCTTCCACCTTATTTAAAATCTCACTCAGGGATCCGGAACGCA
>NZ_JANFYJ010000527.1:0-288 GCF_024460495.1 Hungatella sp. SL.1.14
CCTTTTTCAAAATTCTGATTCTCTGTCAAAAACAGCAGCGGCTTCTTGCCGCCAATGCTGCCTAACGGAATGATAAAGGCTATGCCCGTGCCGGGAACGTCAATTTTTAAATGCTTCTGTAAATCCGATTTTATCTCTTTCCACACAGTGCCTGTCACGATGGATAGCATCACGGCCTTCTCCGTCTCCTCGAGACCTAAATAGTCCAGAGTCTCACTGACCGCGGTTCCGTTTCCCACAGTGATGAAGGTGACGTCCGCTCCATGGTGCCCATACAGAGTATGAAAC
>NZ_JANFYJ010000528.1:0-288 GCF_024460495.1 Hungatella sp. SL.1.14
GTTTCGAGTCCGTGGAAGTGGTGGGATGCAGTGACCTGATACCGGAGCGGAGCGCCGCCCGCGCGGAGGAATTCGGAATCCGTCTGTTTCTTCGTCATAGCTGCTCCTTTATTTACCGGAGTACCTTGAATTCTGCTTCCGGTTCTATCTTATATGCAATTTTTCTGCTCTCCTCCACGATCGCATCCGCACGGTCATCCTCTGCTTCTATGGTCAGTCTCTGTGTCATAAAGCTAAGTGCCGCAGACTTCACGCCTGCTAACTTAGATACCTCCGTCTCGATCTTTG
>NZ_JANFYJ010000529.1:0-288 GCF_024460495.1 Hungatella sp. SL.1.14
CTTCACCAGTGTCAGAATATGGGTAATCAGACTGCTCTTCGTATGATATTTAGTTTTTCCAATACCGTCGAAACAGAGATACGCTCCCGTGTCTGCAATCCTGCGGTGATACCATAGATCCATGTTCCTGTCCATATGACCAAAGCTGACATTCTCAAGCGATACTCCCACGGCTTTCAGCAGTTCGATCTGCTCCAGACCCATAGTTCCTGCTTCCGTATGGGAATGAATCGGCGCCCCTGTTGCAAAATGGACTGCTGCAGCCACTTCCATTGTCTTTTTCTCCAG
>NZ_JANFYJ010000053.1:0-14460 GCF_024460495.1 Hungatella sp. SL.1.14
TGAACCAGCGCTCCTGGAGGAGACCCCTCCTGATATGACATCACAGAATATCCTTACATCTATACCACAAAAAGAATAAGTCTATAGCCTGTTTTGCTTGGCTATAAACTTATTATACGAGGAGGGATGTGATATGGCGGCACACCTGCTTTCCAATATGGAAGAGACCGCGGCAGTCATCCTGTTTGGCGTGGGATTTACCATGCTTTTACTCCATAAAAATTTAATCAAGAAGATTATGGGAATGAACATCATGGACACGGCGGTCTACTTATTCCTGGCGGCAAAGGGCTACATTCAGGGAAGAGCCGTTCCTATCGAGATGAACGGGATTAAGGAGGCCTCGGCTTATATTAATCCAGTGCCCAGCGGCCTTGTGCTCACGGGAATCGTAGTATCTGTCAGCACGACGGCGTTAATGCTGGCGCTGACGATCCGCCTGTACGAGCGGTACGGCTCCCTGGATTTGGATGCGATTCTGATACAGGCGAAGGAGGAGGAAAAGACATGACCCTTGTTCAGAACTTCCCCTTCTTTTCCATTATTATCGCAATGTTTTCCGGTATCATATCGTGTACGCTCTCTGGAAAACGGGCCAGGAATGTAAGCCTGGCAGTGATTGTGGTCACGACAGCCATGTCGGCCGCCGTTTTTTGGTTCTGTATGAGGACGGGAGAGAGCTATACTTATATGATGGGCCATTTTCCGGCACCCTGGGGAAATGAGATCAGGGCCGGCGTTCTGGAAGGGCTGACTGCCGCCGTATTCGGTATCGTTATGCTGCTGTCGGTGCTGGGAGGCATGGATCATACTGCGGCGGATGTGGAAGGGACAAAGTTAAACCTGTTCTACGTGATGATTGACCTGATGCTCAGCTCGCTTCTGGCCCTCATCTATACGAATGACCTGTTTACCGCTTACGTGTTTGTAGAGATCAATACCATTGCAGGCTGCGGGCTGATCATGATTCGGCAGAAGGGCAGGAGCCTGTCGGCGGCAATCCGGTATATGATTATGAGCCAGCTGGGGTCCGGCCTGTTTTTGATCGGGCTCAGCATGCTTTACGATGTGACGGGACACCTGCTGATGAGCCCGGCTAAGGCGGCAGTGGCTGCCATTGAAGCTGCGGGCAGTTACGAGATCCCCATGCTGGTGATACTGGCGGTGATCAGTGTCGGACTGGCAATCAAGAGCGGTCTGTATCCGTTTCATTACTGGATTCCCGATACTTACGGCTATGCGACTCCGACAGCCAGCGCTGTTTTATCCGGGCTTGTGTCGAAAGGATATATTTTCCTGCTGATAAAGATTTTCTACCGCGTGCTTGGAAGAGAGAACGTGGTAGCCAGCCGGATTGTCAACGTGCTGTTTGTCTTCGGGCTGGCGGGGATGCTCATGGGATCCCTCCACGCGATTCTGGAAAAGGATACGAGGCGGATGATCGCCTATTCCTCCGTGGCTCAGATCGGTTATATCTATGTGGGAATCGGCCTTGGAACGGAAGCAGGGATGGTGGCTGCCGTGTTCCACATGTTTACCCATTCAGCGACAAAGGCGCTGCTGTTTATCAGTGCGGTGGGCCTCTATGAGGTGTCGGGTGATAAAAAGGACTACAAGAGCCTGCGGGGGGCGGGGTACCGGAATCCGCTGGCCGGAATCGGATTTTCCGTAGGCGCACTTTCCATGGTCGGGTTTCCCATGCTGGCCGGATTTATATCCAAGCTGCTGTTTGCCACGTCCGCACTCCAGAGCCCGAATAAAATGATCGTTACACTGATTGGCCTGGCGGTCAGTACGACGCTGAACGCCATCTATTTTCTGCGCCTCGTCATTACCCTGTACTCCAGAGAGGGGGACCGGGAGACCAGAGGAGCCAAAGAACGGTCCGCAGTCAGGAAAAGTTCCTGGAAACTCAGGCTGGCTGTTGTGTGCTTCATCTTTCTGAATCTGGTTCTGGGACTGAAATCGCAGCCGATTGTACAGGCGATCGCTGACGGACTTTTAATGTTTGAATAAGAGCTACCTGCAGAGTGCTCATAACAAGGAGAAGCTTATGTACCAAGAGATGGATGAAACTATAGTATTGCTGCTTCCGGTTCTCATTCCCATTGCGGCGGGAGTGCTGCTTCTGACGGTGAAGCGGCTCAGAAACAGCCGGAAGACGATGATCAGCCTGGTTATGGCGGCGCTGACAGCCGGCGCGCTGTGTGCGTTTGCGGCAGTGGCACGGGGAGGCGGGCTTACGCTCTGGAAACTGACGGATACCATTACCATTGAATTCCGGGTGGATGGGATCAGCAGGCTTTTTGCCGTGCTGACGGCGTCTGTCTGGCTTCTGGTAGGGATCTACTCCATGACCTATATGACCCATGAACGGGATGAACACCGGTTCTTCGGGTTTTATCTGATCGTTCTCGGAGTGCTGATCGGTCTGGATTTTTCCGCCAACCTGGTGACCATGTACGTCTTTTATGAACTGATGACGCTGACTTCGCTTCCCCTCGTTCTCCACGAACTCACGAAGGAGGCGGTGATGGCGGGGCTTAAGTACTTATTTTACTCTGTGGCGGGCGCGTTCCTTGCGTTATTCGGTATCCTCTTTCTGGCCAGCGTCTCCGGCACTCTGACGTTTACTCCGGGCGGTGTGCTGGAAGGCGTATCCCTTGCCGGAAAGGAAGGAATCCTGCTGGCCGCGGCATGCTGTATGCTGCTGGGCTTTGGAACGAAGGCCGGTATGTTTCCCATGCACGGCTGGCTGCCCACAGCCCATCCGGTCGCTCCGGCGCCGGCCAGCGCGGTTCTGTCAGGCCTGATCACGAAATCGGGCGTGCTGGCTGTAATCCGGGTCGTTTATTACGTGATTGGCCCGGAACTTCTGCGCGGAACCTGGGTGCAGACCATGTGGATTCTGCTGTCCCTGCTCACTGTGTTTATGGGCTCCATGCTGGCTTACAGGGAGCCGGTCTTAAAGAAACGTCTGGCGTATTCGACGGTCAGCCAGGTGTCCTACATCCTGTTCGGATTAAGTCTTCTGGAACCGATGGGCTTTGTGGGGGCCTTATCTCATGTGGTATTCCATTCCATGATCAAGAACGGGCTCTTTCTGGCGGCGGGCGCCATCATATTTAAAACCGGCTGGACCAGGGTGGAAGAGATGCGCGGACTTGGGCGGGTGATGCCGGTGATGCTGGGCGGCTACACGGTTCTGTCCCTGGCTCTGATTGGAATACCGCCCTGCAGCGGGTTTGTGAGCAAATGGTATCTGGCGTGCGGCGCCCTGGCCTCCCAAACGGGGGTGTGGACGATCGCAGGCCCGGCTGTCCTGCTGGTCAGTGCGCTTCTGACTGCCGGTTATCTGCTTCCTCTTACCATCCATGGTTTCTTTCCGGGGGAGGACTTCGATGAGAGCGGGTTAAAGGCCAGAGGGCTGATTGGGCAGGAACCTTCGCTCTGTATGATGGTGCCGATACTGATCTTTACGGCGGGTGCCCTGCTCTTTGGCTGTTTCCCGGGCCGGTTCCTGGCTATGCTGGAATCCATTGCAGCGACCGTACTTTGACGGAGGAATACGTATGAACGGAATTTTACTGGCAGTGCCGGCACTCCTTCCGATCGCGGCAGGAATGGCGATCCTCGCCTCCGGATATGGGGCGGAGGATGAAAGAACATACAGATGTCTGGAATTCGTTGTGGAAGGGCTGGTGCTTCTCAACAGCCTTCTGATTGCCGTGGTGATCGCCGGAAGAAGCGGTCTGGATCACGGACTGGTGCTTTTTAAACTCTACGGGAATCTGACGGTCCGGTTTAAGCTGGACCGCATGGGATCGGTCTTTGCAGGGCTTGTGGCGTTTCTGTGGCCTCTGGCAACGCTTTATTCATTTGAATATATGAGGCATGAGAAGAGAAGGGTCTCCTTTTTTGCCTATTACCTGATGACGTATGGGGTGACTGCAGGGATTGCATTCTCAGGCAACCTGGTCACCATGTATCTGTTTTATGAACTGCTGACTCTGGTGACCTTCCCGCTGGTGCTTCATCCGATGACAAAGGAGGCCATGCGGGCGAGCCGCAAATACCTCTATTACTCCATTGGAGGCGCGGCCTTCGCCTTCATCGGCCTGATTTTTGTGATCCAATACTCGGCCACGGGAACTACGGAGTTTGTTCCGGGCGGCGTCCTGTCCATGGCAGCGGCCGAAGGAAACCGGGGCATGCTGCTGTTTGTCTATATTCTTGCATTCTTCGGGTTCGGAGTAAAAGCAGCGGTATTTCCATGCCACGGCTGGCTTCCGAAGGCCACTGTGGCTCCCACGCCGGTGACGGCCCTCCTGCATGCGGTAGCTGTAGTCAAATCAGGCGCCTTCGCCATTCTGCGGTTTACCTATTTCAGCTATGGTACGGAGTTTCTGCGTGGAAGCGCGGCCCAGTGGGTGGTGATGGCGGCGGCCATGGTGACGATTATCTTCGGTTCCACCATGGCGGTGAAAGAGATTCACTGGAAACGCCGCCTGGCGTATTCCACGATCAGCAATCTGTCGTATATTCTTCTGGGCGCCTCTATGATGAGTCCGCTTGGTCTGGCGGCCGCCTTAAGCCACATGGTCTTTCACGCATTCATGAAGATCTGTTCCTTTTTCTGTGCGGGCGCGGTGATGCATCAGACCGGAAAGACGTATGTCTGTGAACTGGACGGTCTGGCGAAGAAGATGCCGCTGACGTTCGGCTGTCTGACGGTGGCCAGCCTTTCTCTCATGGGCATCCCGCTGTTTGCCGGATTTATCAGCAAATGGAACATTGCGGAGGCGGCCTTTGCCTGCGGCAGTCTCGCGCTGGCAGGCGGCAGCAGGATGGGGATTCTTCCGTATCTGGGTACGGCTGTGATTCTTTATTCGGCTCTTATGACAGGAATCTATATGCTTACGGTACTGGTGCGGGCGTATTTTCCCAAAGCGGATGCGGCTGCCGCGGTAAAAGAAGAGGCATATACCGATCCCAACTGGATGATGATGGTGCCGCTCCTGGTCTTTGCGGCCGCGGTGCTGGTGCTGGGCCTGCATTCCGGGCCGCTCATGGAATTACTTACAGCGATCGGAGGTGAGGCTGGATGAAGACCGTGTTTGATGTTGTGATCCCCGGAATCTGCGGACTGGGCCTTCATTTTAAGCTGGACGGCTTTCGTCTGATCTATTCCTGCATCGCCATACTGATGTGGGCGGTCAGCGGTGCATTTTCCCTGGAATACATGGCTCATTATGAGAAACGGCGGAGATACTATGTGTTTTTATGGATTACTTTTTTTGCCACAGCAGGAGTATTTCTGTCCGCGGATTTGTATACAACCTTTATTTTCTTTGAAATTATGTCCTTTACCTCCTACGTCTGGGTGGCGTTCGACGAAAAGAAGGAGAGCCTAAGGGCGGCGGAAACCTATCTGGCAGTGGCTGTGATCGGAGGCCTTGCCATGCTGATGGGTCTTTTCCTGCTCTATGATCTGACAGGAACGCTTAACATGGATCTTCTCGGACCGGCGGCGAGAGAGGCTCTGGAGGCCGGTGGCGGTTACCTTTCGCCTGCCATACAGCTCTATGCTGCGGGAGGACTGCTGCTATTTGGCTTTGGAGCCAAGGCAGGCTGCTTTCCCCTCCATATCTGGCTTCCCAAGGCCCATCCGGTGGCGCCTGCTCCGGCCAGTGCGCTCTTGTCCGGAATTCTGACGAAGGCAGGAGTATTCGGAATCATTGTGATTACCGGAGCGCTATTCTTTTCTGATGGAAACTGGGGGCTTCTCCTCACTGCACTGGGGCTTGTGACCATGTTTCTTGGGGCGCTTCTGGCGCTGCTGTCCGTGAATTTGAAAAGAACGCTGGCGTGCTCATCCATTTCCCAGATCGGTTTCATTCTTACGGGAATCGGCATGGCGGTTCTTCTTGCCTGTGTGGGAGAGGAAAATGGTCTCGCGGTGCGGGGCACATTACTTCATATGGTCAACCATTCGCTGTTCAAATTAGTGCTCTTTCTCTGTGCCGGGGCGGTATATATGAATCTGCATAAGCTGGATTTGAATGAGATTCGCGGCTTCGGCAGAAGGAAGCCTGCGCTGGGGTTCTGTTTCCTCATGGGAAGCCTGGGAATCGGCGGAATCCCGCTGTGGAGCGGTTATGTGAGTAAAACGCTTCTGCATGAGAGCATGGTGGAGTATGCGAAGGCTGTGGGAGAGGGGGCTGTGGTTTTGGGAAATCAGGGAATGCCGTCTGCCTTTGCCGGAATGCCCGGCATCATCACAGCGCTCCTGCTGAATCCGGGTGTCTGGAAGGCGGCGGAATGGGTGTTCCTTCTAACGGGGGGAATGACTGTGGCGTATATGCTGAAACTGTTTATCGCCCTCTTTGTGGAAAAGCATCCGGCCAATCAGGAGGCGTATGACGCGATGTCCGCATCCTATATGAAGCCTCTCAGCCGTTTTGTGCTGGTTGGCTGTTCGGCACTGATTCCGCTGCTGGGTATGACGCCGCATCTTACCATGGACCGGATCGCGGGAGCAGGTGAAGCGTTTTTCCGGGGAGACGGGCTGGCTCACTCCGTGGCTTATTTTTCTCCGGAAAATCTTAAGGGAGGAGCTATTTCCATCGGAATCGGCATTGTTTTCTATGTCGCCGTTGTACGCGGGCTTTTGATGAAACGGTCTGACGGAGGGGAAGCGGTTTACGCAGACCGCCTGCCTTCCTGGCTGGACCTGGAGAATCTGCTTTACCGGCCGCTTCTTCTGCGGATGTTACCCGGAATCTGCGGCTCGGTCTGCGGGTTTATCGACCGGTATCTGGTCTCCGCGGCGGTGACTGTGTTTCTGGCGGTGTCCTCCGTGGTCTGCCGGGCAATGGATTCACTCGTTGACGGACTGATTCTGCTTGCGAGAAAGACGACCCACCGCCAGCTTCCGGGAACCGGGAAAATAAGGGAAAATGACAGACTTGCCTGTGTGCTGGGAAGCATGGCGGATGAGGCGGCGGCATGGAAACGCAGATGGGGGAGAAAAGAAAAGGCGGACCGTACGTCTGCGATTCCGCGTTTTATAGAGGCCGAGGAAGAACTGAAGCGGACCGGAAAGCTGGTAGAGGAGAGCTTTTCCTTTGGCCTGATGCTGTTCTGTATCGGGCTCTGCCTGACATTAGGATATTTACTCGCTGTTTTTCTCATAGGATAAAAAAGAAAATTTGTGGTGGAGGCTTGACAGATGAACATACAGATATTTGGCAAAAAGAAGTGTTTCGATACGAAGAAGGCAGAACGGTATTTCAAAGAACGGAACATTCGCGTACAGATGATTGACATGGCCGAAAAAGGCATGAGCAAAGGAGAATTTACCAATGTGAAACAGGCGGTTGGAGGTGTGGAAGCCCTGATCGATGAAAACTGCAGGGACAAAGATCTGCTTGCTCTCTTAAAGTATCTGTCTCCGGAGGACCGGGAAGAGAAGATTCTCCTGAATCCCCAGGTCATAAAAACACCGGTCGTTCGAAACGGAAAAAAGGCGACCGTGGGATACCATCCGGAGATATGGAAAGACTGGGAATAGGAGAGGGGAAAAGAATGAGAAGATGGCTTTTGACCGCGGCTCTCGTGTGTGCGCTTGCATCAGGCGGCTGTGCCTCAAAATATACGGGACAGGAGAATGGAAAAGCAGAGGAACAGTCGAATCAGGCTTTTGCGGAACGCAGTCAAAATGAGACAGCCGCCGGGCAGACAGAAGCAGGCCTGCCGGAAAAAAACAGGCAGGAAGAATCTGCGGAGACTGCCGGTGAAACCGCGGATAAACAGAACGGGACGCCGCAGGACGCTCTGAAACTGCAGGAAACCGTATTACGGGGTATGGTATGGACGGCGTCTGAGAAACGGATGGTTTATAATACCGCCGACAATTCCTTTGCATGGTGGTGCCTCTACGGCATTGCAGCTGCCGGAGCAGAGGAGGGAGAAACGGAGATTTCCATCAAGACGGAGAAACTGAAGACGTATCTGTCCGTCCTTTTTGAAGGAAATACCTCTTTGCCTGCCATACCGGAATCCATGTCCGGATTTATAACGCCTGATGAAAAGAATGATACGGTGGTGTTTCGCCTGTCTGAAGCAATGGACGGGAGCTTTACTTTTTCGGAGCCGGAGCGCATTGATGAAACCCATGTAAAGATTGCGGGGGTGTGGGAAAACGGGAGACCAGAGATCACCTCCCCTCCGACTGTCCTGTTTTATCTGGTAAACAGGACGGGAGATGACTATCCCTACACAGTCCAATATGTGGAGACAGAGGGATACATCTGCAATGATATTCTGGAAGGAGACCGCGTTTTCGAGCCATAAGACCGGCAGTATCGGAAGAAAAGTATCTTCCGGAACAGAATTGCACACGTTTGCAAAAACAAAATTGAAAAAATATATAGGTTTTTCAAAGAAATCTGCATTGTTATTTCCGTTCAGACTGCTATAATATCCGTAGACAATTTTAGAAGGAGGACATGACAATGGCAATTTTAGTTACTGGCGGTGCCGGATATATCGGAAGCCATACCTGCGTAGAACTCTTAAAGGCGGGCTATGAGGTGGTCGTAGTGGATAATCTCTGTAATTCCTGCGAGGAATCCATGGAGCGTGTACAGGAGATTACGGGAAAGACGCTTGCTTTCTATGAGGCTGATCTGCTGGATAAGGCAGCTTTAAGCCGCATTTTTAAAGAACAGAAGATCGATGCGGTGATTCATTTTGCAGGCCTTAAGGCGGTGGGCGAATCTGTTTACAAACCGCTGGAATACTATCACAACAATATTACCGGTACACTTGTGCTCTGCGATGTCATGCGTGAACATGGTGTGAAAAGCATTGTATTCAGTTCCTCTGCGACTGTATACGGAGATCCGGCATTTGTTCCGATTACAGAAGAGTGCCCGAAGGGAGAAATTACCAATCCCTACGGCCGGACAAAGGGAATGCTGGAGCAGATCCTGACCGATTTACATACGGCTGATCCGGAGTGGAATGTGATGCTTCTGCGCTATTTTAATCCGATCGGAGCACATGAATCGGGCAGAATCGGTGAGAATCCCAAGGGAATCCCCAACAATCTGCTTCCGTATATTACCCAGGTTGCCGTCGGCAAGCTGGAATCCCTCGGAGTTTTCGGAAATGATTACGATACCCCGGACGGGACGTGTGTCAGAGATTATATTCACGTAGCAGATCTGGCGGATGGCCATGTCAAGGCGCTTAAGAAGCTGGAAGGTGAAAAAGGCGGCGTTTTGATTTATAACCTGGGAACTGGCTGCGGATACAGCGTTCTCGACGTCATTCATGCCTTTGAAGAGGCTAATGGCTTAAAGGTTCCATATGAGTTCAAGCCAAGGAGGGCCGGCGATGTGCCTCAGTGCTATGCAGATCCGGCGAAGGCCGAACGTGAACTGGGCTGGAAGGCGCAGCGTGATTTAAAGGATATGTGCCGTGATTCCTGGAACTGGCAGAAGAATAATCCGGAAGGGTATGCAAAGTAAGATAAAAGAACAGAGTGCCGCGGCGACGGTATGGACGGTTTTTTCAGCGCTGGAATGAAAGCGCTGAAAAGGCCGTCATTTTAAATCGAACATATGTTTGAAAAATAACTTGATAAGTTTTTCTGAATATGCTAAAATAAAGAAAAAGAACATGTGTTCGAGGTGGCTTATGCTGATTCAGGAAGATTTAAGTATACAGGAAAAACTGGAGATCCTGTCCGACGCGGCCAAATACGATGTGGCCTGTACCTCCAGCGGTGTTGACCGAAAGGGAAAGGCGGGAATGCTGGGCAATACGGTTGCAGCAGGGCTCTGTCACAGCTTTGCGGGAGACGGAAGATGCATTTCTCTTCTGAAAATTCTTTTTACCAACCAGTGTATTTATGACTGCAAGTACTGCATTAACCGTTGTTCCAACGACGTGGTGAGAACCTCATTTACACCGGATGAGGTCTGTACTCTTACCATGGAATTTTACAGACGTAATTACATTGAAGGGCTGTTTTTGAGCTCCGGAATCTTATACAGCGCAGATTATACGATGGATCTGATCTATCAGACGCTGAAGAGGCTGAGAGAGGTCTGCCGCTTTAACGGCTACATCCATGTAAAGGCCATTCCGGGTGCCGATCCGGTTTTGATCGAAAAGGTGGGATTCCTGGCGGATCGTATGAGCATTAACCTGGAACTGCCGACGGCGGATGGCTTAAAAAAGCTGGCCCCGGGAAAGAGCAGAAGCAAAATACTGGCTCCCATGAGGCAGATTCAGCGGGGCATTACTGCGAATAAGTATGAACTGATGGAATATAAAAGGACACCGTCTTTTGTGCCTGCCGGGCAGAGCACACAGATGATTGTGGGTGCGACGCCGGAAAATGATTATCAGATGATGATGGTGGCGGAGGCGCTGTATCAGAACTACGATTTGAAACGGGTATTTTATTCCGCATTCGTTCCTGTCAATCAGGACTCCAGCCTTCCGGCTCTTCCGGGCGGGCCGCCGCTTCTCCGGGAGCACCGGCTCTATCAGGCGGACTGGCTTCTGCGTTTTTATGGTTTTAAGGCATCGGAGCTCCTGACGGAGGACCGGCCGAATTTCAATGTATTTCTGGACCCTAAGTGCGACTGGGCACTCCGCCATCTGGAGCAGTTTCCGGTGGAGATCAACCGGGCCGATTACTATACGCTTCTGCGGGTTCCCGGAATGGGCGTGAAGTCCGTAAAAAGAATTATTGCAGCCAGAAAACAGGGGGTGCTGGATTTCGATGCCTTGAAGAAGATGGGGGTGGTGCTGAAGAGAGCCATGTATTTTATTACATGTTCAGGAAGGATGATGGCACCGATCCGGATGGATGAAGACTATATCACCAGCCATTTAGTTGGAGATGAACGGCGTGCGGTATGGGATATCAGCCATCAGGGAGCCTACCGTCAGCTGTCGCTGTTCGATGATATGAAGCTTAATCTTTCACCGGCTCCTGCGGACCGGTATTCAGTTGTGACGGGGAGTATGTGATATGACGGTTTATATATGTACAGACAGTTTTGAAGGAATTCTGACCGGCGTGTATGATGCGTGGATGAGCAGGAAAGGCCATTCCAGTGTAAGGCTGGAAACTGCAGGACAGAACCGCACGATGGAATTGTTTTGCGAATATATCGATGTCCTGCCCGACGATGAAAAAGTGGAAAAAGTAATCCGTTCCGTGCGCACCAGAATATCGGAAGCGGCGTATGAGGCCATCTACAAGGCATCCCTGAGCAAAAATGGAGATAAGGCGGATCATATCTACCGTTTCCTGATCAGAGGATTCCAGATGGGAGCTGGGGTGACGCAGAGTCTCCAGCTGCCTGAGGTGTTTCAGATTTTTGAGATATGCCGGAATCTCGATAACGAAGCACATTTAGAGACGGAGTTTCTGCGTTTTGTCCAGATGGATGAGGACATCCTGGTCAGCCGGATTGGGCCCAAGAATGATGTGCTGGTGTTAATCGCTCCTCATTTTGCTGACCGTATGCCGGCGGAGAATTGGATTATCTACGACGAGAACCGGAAAAAAGCCGTTCTTCACCAGGCCGGACAGCCATGGTTTCTCATGGAGCTGGACTCCAGGGAGTGGGAGGAAAGGCTTCACAAGGCCGCCGAAGAAGACGGATACCGGGAACTGTGGAAGGCGTTAAGGCGGAGCATTACCATAAAAGAGCGGTGGAATCCGGTGTGCCAGCGAAACCATATGCCGCTGCGGTACCGGGCTTATATGCCGGAATTTGACCATGGCTTAAAGGACCGGAGGTGACTGAAAGCCGAAAGATCAGGATAAAGCCTTTCGCGGCTGCAGTGTTTATGGTATACTTCACTTATAGCGTGACAGAATTATTTTGTAAATGTGACAGAGAGGAGTTGCTTGTATGATAAGACGGAGAGAGTTCAGAATTCCTTCCAGCGACGATAAATCAGAACTGCATACCGTTTTGTGGGAACCGGATGGAGAGGTGAAACAGCTTCTTTTGATTTCACACGGGATGACGGAACACATCCTTCGGTATGATGCCTTCGCCGCTTTCCTGGCAGAGCAGGGAATTGCGGTGATTGGACATGACCATCTCGGTCATGGCGGAACTGTTCAGGACGGACGGTACGGTTACTTCTCCGACCACGGCGGCCATATCTGCGTGATCAGGGATTTACACAGGACAGCCAGCCGCATCCGGGTCATGTATCCGGGGCGCCCGCTGTATATGCTGGGACACAGCATGGGATCCTTTTTCCTGAGAAGATATCTGACCCTGTACGGGAGCGGACTGGCAGGAGCGATTCTGATCGGTACGGGAGACCAGGCTCTGCCGATCGTGATTGCAGGAAAACTGATTGCGGGCACCATCGGGCTGATCCGGGGAAACGATTACCAGAGCAAATGGATGCACCAGCTGGTGTTGGGGAATTATAACCGCTCCTTTATGCCGGCCAGGACGGACAACGACTGGCTCTCCAGGAACTGTGAGTCTGTAGACCAGTACTGCAGTGACCCGCTCTGTAATTTTAAATTCACCGCCTCGGCATACTGTGATTTTTTCAATATTATGCTGGATTTGAAACTGCACCGCCAGGAAGACCGGATTCCGAGATCCCTGCCGCTCTTTATTCTGTCAGGAGCACAGGATCCGGTGGGCGAATTCGGAAGAGGCGTCAGACGGGTGTTCCGCAGGTATAAGAAGATCGGTATGACCGATGCAGAGATGATTCTTTACCCGGATGACCGCCATGAGATCCTGAATGAGACGGATAAAGAAAACGTCTGGCACGATATCTTAAGCTGGATTACATACCATGAGCTTTCATAGGGAGCAGCAGACTGGCAGGCGGTTGAAAAACTGCTTGCCAGACAAGTAAAAATCCTGTATGATAGATGCAGGTTCCACATCAGGAACATTCTACGAATCGATGCACTTCTGCATCATATTTCCAACTCAGAATGAAAAACAGGAAGGGAGAAAGTGTGTTCAGCAAAGTACACAGTATCGGTATTTTGGGAGTCGAAGGGTATCCCGTCGTGGTGGAGGCGGATGTGAGCGAAGGACTCCCCGGTTTTACCATGGTCGGTTATCTCTCTGGAGCAGTCAGAGAGGCGCAGGACAGAGTCCGCACTGCACTTAAGAATTCCGGTTTCCGGCTTCCGGCAAGAAAAATTACGGTCAATCTGTCTCCGGCAGATGTGAGGAAAGAAGGGACCGGATTTGACCTTCCCATTGCAGTCGCGGTTCTGGCGGCCACAGGGCTGGTGGATCAGTCGCTTCTGGGCACCAGTGTGCTGGTGGGAGAATTAGGACTGGATGGAAGAATCAAGCCGGTCTCCGGTGCCCTGCCGATTGCGGCGGCGGCAGGCAGCTCAGGAATGAAACGGTGTTTTCTCCCGATTCCCAATGTGAAGGAGGGGCAGATCATTGAGAACATCGACATCATTGGCGTAGAGAACATCAAAGAACTGGCGGCAGTGTTAAATGACCCGGACCGGCTGTCTCCGGCCCCAAGACGGGATAGTCACTGCCTTTCCGAAACAGAATCCTATGACGTGGATTTCTCAGAGGTGAATGGACAGTTCCTCCTGAAACGTGCCACAGAGATTGCGGTGGCCGGTATGCACAACATACTCTATATTGGATCGGCCGGCACAGGGAAAACTATGATGGCCAGACGCATTCCAACCATCATGCCGTCGCTGTCCCACGAGGAGAATATCGAGATATCGAAGATATACAGTATCTGCGGACTTCTTCCTCAGGAACAGCCGCTGCTGTCCAGACGGCCGTTTCGGAGTCCGCACCACACGATCAGTCCGCAGGCGTTAACTGGCGGAGGAAGAATTCCTAAACCCGGAGAGATTTCTCTGGCTTCCAGGGGCGTTCTGTTCCTGGATGAATTACCCGAGTTTCAGAAAAACAGTATAGAGGTTTTAAGGCAGCCGCTGGAGGAACGGAAAATTACGATCTCCAGACTGCACGGCGCCTGCGAATTCCCGGCGGATTTTATGCTCGTAGCCGCGATGAATCCGTGCAAATGCGGCTACTATCCCGACCGGAGCCGCTGTACCTGTACGGAGCCGCAGATCAGGCAGTATCTGAGCAGGATCTCAAAGCCATTGCTGGACAGGATCGATATCTGCGCAGAAGCGGTTCCGATGAAGTATGAGGAATTGAAGGGCAGAGGCGAGGGAGAGCCCTCCAGTGCCATACGGGAGCGGGTCGAGGCTGCAAGGATTATTCAGAGACAGCGGCTGAAAGACAGCGGAATCTATTTTAACTTTCTAGGAAACTTCGCAAATCGGCCAAGATAGTGTATAATGGACTTGAAATAAAAAATCACATAACAAAAGAGCGAATGTAGTGATTCGCCACGACGTTGATTATGTAGTTTTTTGTTTTTGGT
>NZ_JANFYJ010000530.1:0-288 GCF_024460495.1 Hungatella sp. SL.1.14
CTGACGCCAGCACGGACTTCGTCGCTACTACAGGAACAGATTTTAAATCACTGTCCACTCCTGTGAACCGGTATCCCGGGGCGACTGTCCCTTCACTTCAAAATTCAGGGTCAGTTCCTTTGCTTTCAGGATTGCCATATTATAATGAATGGTGTTCGGAGTAATTGTCAGCTTATCTCCGAGATCCGTCAATTCTTTATCGTTGGCATCGTAACATTTGGGTACTACATCACCCTCCAGATCTGCGTTGGCGCCTTCCCGGCTGATTTCCACACCGATGGAAGCAAT
>NZ_JANFYJ010000531.1:0-288 GCF_024460495.1 Hungatella sp. SL.1.14
CATGGACTGGTACCAGTCGTTCCAGTAGGCAAAGCACAGAAACAGTCCATGCTGTATATCGACAACCAGCGTCTCTATTCCCTGCAGGCGCTTTTGAATGCCATTATGACCAACATCAACATGCTGGCGCAGAATGCCGCCACCATGGGAGCAAGTATGGCGGATATGGTGGCAAATATGCCGAAGGAAGTTTTTATTTGACGAGGAGGAGTATGTACCTTCGAAGCAGGTGGACGAAATCAGCCGGCAGATTGAGCTTCGTACTGCAAAAAGCAAAAAAAAGTAAAA
>NZ_JANFYJ010000532.1:0-288 GCF_024460495.1 Hungatella sp. SL.1.14
TGTTACCATAAGGAAAGATTCACACCGCTGATCGGCCGGGACCGGTGAGCCTTCTCAAAGCTTTCTCCCGCCTGGTCAGCCAGACAGATATAGATGGATTCTACTGCCAGCGTATCCTGGATCACCGAGGATATCTCTTCCACGATATCTCCTACCTCCAGGCTTTTTGAGACCGCTGTGCTGAATTTCTTTAAATTTTCCGTCGGAACCAGTTCCCCCTTAGTAAACAGAATATCGATAAACGTCTTCACCACTGAGGACAGCAGAAACGTGACAAGTGTAAAACAG
>NZ_JANFYJ010000533.1:0-288 GCF_024460495.1 Hungatella sp. SL.1.14
TCCAGGGCAGTACTATCACCGAACACAAAACAACGATAACGCCCACAACCTAGTTTGTTTCGGAAACAGACTCTTTAAAATTTTTAGAGGAAAACGAATACTCCGAAGGATCTTCCGGATGATAATAAACCGTTTTCGTGGTGCCAATCCATTCCTGGGATTCCTCTATATCCCTTTGATAGCTCTGATAGTCCTGAAATTCCCGGTGATTCCAGTCCGATGCATGGTAGGTGATACCATCTACCTCATAGGAATAATTGTAGATGATGTAATATTGGTCCTTATCAT
>NZ_JANFYJ010000534.1:0-287 GCF_024460495.1 Hungatella sp. SL.1.14
TTGTCTTTTGGATATGCTGTTTTTATCCGATCTGCAAATACGGCAAATTCCTTTGTGTTCATTCCTCTCCTCCTCTTGACATCGCCCAGTTATACATCATTTCCCGGCTCTCGTTTTGCTTGTCCTGCTGTTTCCCTACAGGGCTGTATGATGGCTCTGGCCTGTTACTGTAATTGCCGTCAAGCACCTTAGCCATATTACCGTCACTGATAAGCCAGTCAAATGTCGCTGACCAGTTTTTATTATTTTTGCCTTTTAAAAATTCACTCTGCTCTGCAAGTTCAAAG
>NZ_JANFYJ010000535.1:0-287 GCF_024460495.1 Hungatella sp. SL.1.14
GTCACTCTACTAACAAGGAGGTTAGAGAATCGTGAATACCAGCACAGTAAAAATAGCAACCAACGGCCTGGACTTATATTACGGCACCAATCACGCCTTAAAAAACATTGGATGCTGCCAACAACACTGGTGCTTCTGTAAAGAAGAAAGAAGACATGCACAAGATGGCAGCATCCATAATCTCATTAGCCAGTCTTTCTTCCTGGGTCTTCTCGCCTCTCTTACGGGAGTACAGAGTGATCCATCTGAGTGCTAAAGCCTGTCTTCTCTCAGCCTTAACTTCGATC
>NZ_JANFYJ010000536.1:0-287 GCF_024460495.1 Hungatella sp. SL.1.14
TTCTTAAGCATTTCAATATTCTCCATGATGCGGGTAAAGCTTCCTTTTCCTGCCGGAGTTTTCCGGTAATAGTCGTGCTGTTTCGGCCCCCCGTCCAAGGATATAAAACTGATTCCGCCGAATCCCTTCCAGCCGTTGGCGAAATTTTCTACTCTCCAGGCCGGAGGAATCAAATTCATTCCTCCGTTTAAGATTTCCGTGTTATTTTTGAGTGAGCCGCTGATCATCCAGAGCACCAGAGAGTTATTTCTTCCGTATCGGCCGCCGCTTATCATCGTCATCATGGG
>NZ_JANFYJ010000537.1:0-287 GCF_024460495.1 Hungatella sp. SL.1.14
GGACAGATTCCCACCTCTTCCTTAAAAAGGCGGTAAAGATAAGTTCTGTCAACCCGGAAAAGCACAAGAACTGTTCCCATCAGGCGATTAAAGAAAAACTGTCAAGCTGGGAGAATATCATTTACTGGTGTATGTGTGATGAAATTGCAAAGGCTCCACACACTCGCCTGTTTGCACAATTTAAGAATCCTGTTTACTTTTCCAGCATAAAGAAAACTTTTCCATCTTCCCATATCGAAGAAGCACAAGGAACAGCAGAAGAAAACCGGGCGTATATCCGCAAAGAG
>NZ_JANFYJ010000538.1:0-287 GCF_024460495.1 Hungatella sp. SL.1.14
TTTGCCGGACCGCTGGCTCCGAATCCGGTCATGGTCACGCAGGCGCCGTCCAGTCCTACGTATCTGCCCCATCCAAAGTCACTTAAGGCTTCCACTGCCACATGCTTCCGAATAGACTTCGGAAGTACGGATTCTTTATATTCTGCGGACTGTTCCTCGAATAAATTCATACACGGCATGGAAACGACGCGGACCTTTCTGTCAGAAAGAAGCTTCTTCGCATTGACAGCCAGTTCTACCTCGGAACCGCTGGCAATGAGAATCAGATCCGGCGTGCCTTCACAGTC
>NZ_JANFYJ010000539.1:0-287 GCF_024460495.1 Hungatella sp. SL.1.14
TCATAATCATCACCCCTGGAAACATAACCAGATGCGGATAGTCACGAATCATATTGCGTCCGGCTGCCAGCAGCGCCCCCCACTCAGGATTAGGCGGCTGAATACTCAATCCAATGAAACTCAAACTCGAAGCAACAATAATAGCATTGGCAAGACTCATGGAGGCCGATATAATCAATGGTGACATTGCATTAGGAAATACATGTTTTGCTATGATCCGTAAATTTCCTGCGTTAATAGAGACAGCTGCTTCCACATATTCCTGTTCCCGGATACTAATCATTGAT
>NZ_JANFYJ010000054.1:0-12795 GCF_024460495.1 Hungatella sp. SL.1.14
AGAATAAGGGATACCACATCCTTTCAGACCAGCGGATAACGGTGGTCTATTTGTTGTACCTGAAATTCAATCAACAATAAATTTTGAAAATTTTTCATTTTCCTATTGACTTTTTATTTGCAGGCTTCATTTTATAAAATATCTACAGGTTCTTCACCTTCGTCAATAATCCTTTGTGGATTAAAGCCAACCTGAACGGCTCCGTAATGAACTACGGCGCGTTTAAAATTTTCTGCTGAGGACTCTGTAACCTCAGCGGTTCCATTAATGATAGAACGACAGGCCGCAATACAGTCATCCAGGGTGGTTGGAGGCATACTGAAGCCTGCGGTATCTGCACCTGGAGCGGTATGTCCGTTAAAGTTACGGTCGAATTTATGACGGTGACTGGCGAGATTAAGAAGTCCCTTTAGTGCGGTGTTTACACTGGTGCGCCCCAGCCCTAAGTTATAGTTGCAGCAGTCACCGGAAAACAGGATTCTGACACTGGGATCAATAAAAGCGCAGTGTCCGGCTCCGTGTCCCGGAACATAGACGGTTTCGACGACCCGACCGCCGCCAAGATCAAAAATCTGTCCATCTGTAAGGGGAAGAAATTGAGGCATTCTTTTAAAGCCCATGAATTTTAAATCGTCTAATTCGTAGAATTCCTTTGCACCCATATTAGAAGAAGGGTAATTCCATTCGCTTCCATCAGCCATTGGAATATGTATTCCACGTTCCATTGCACCGCGCCATAGCGCAGGATTTTGATGAAGCATGTCAACCAGATGTTCAGTATTGTGTGCAAAGTCATATTCCCTTGGATGGAGCCATACCTTATCCCACTGTGACATGGCACCGCAATGATCACCGTGAGCATGTGTAATAACAACATCATAGGGGAGTGGACAGAGCTTTTCAACCAGGCCTCTGGCATCAAAGGAACCGCAGCCGCAGTCAATTACTAATCCGCGATTTTCTCCAACCAAAACAAAAAAACTGGCCATGCCAAATTCATTAATATCGTAGGTCTGATATGCAATTTCGTAAATTATAGGATAATTTATCGCCATTTTTAATACCTCCTTTGTATGATTTATATAAAAATATTAGCAAATATTGAAAGTAACTACAATTCAGATTTGGCGCTAGCATTAATTCCGAAAAAGAATATAAAAAACGGAAACAGTAATTTGAAGTTTACTGTTTCCGTTTTTTTATGATTGTTCTGTATTAATTAAGTTATATAAAAATTTACGGAATATTTCCTGTTGAGGAGACAGTTCCTGTCCCTTTCTTGAAGCAATGACTAAAGGAAATTCCGGGCAGCCACGAATGGGGTAGACGTGCAAATTATCCAGTTTATAAGGGGTGATGTCACTTTCAAAGTAAACGGTTATTCCTTGGCCAAAGCTTACCATGCTGATAATCTGGTTTCTCCTGATATCAGAGGCATCAAAGGTGATGATGCGGGGAGGATGAGCCAGATTCAACTGATTACAGATATCATCGATAATTCTGCTAATGTGGACAGATTTTGTGAGGATTGTTTCATTCATTAAATCTGAAAAGGTGACGAAAGAATTACCGGCCAGACGGTGATTCTTAGGCAGGACAGCCATTAGAGGATCATGACAGAGCTGGGTAATTTCCCCATATTTTTCAATAGAGGATGAACGGTGTGTAATGATAAAGTCAAGCTTTCCTTCGCGCAAATCCATAGTAAGTTGTTCGGGATCTATATGCCTTAACATGTTTAAGGTTATCTCTGATGGCATCTGTGAAGATTGAAGACGCATACCCAGATCCAGAATATCCCACGAGGGTGTGATGCCACAGGAAATAATCTTTTTCACAGCATATTGCTTTAATCCTTCCAAAACATGATTAAATTCGGGCGCCAGTTTTTTCAGAGACTCATTAAAATAGTTTCCAGCCGGAGTAAGATAGACAGCACGATGTTTGCGGTTAAATAAATCGACACCAAGTTCATTTTCCAGACGAAGAATAGATTTGGAAACGGAAGACTGTGAAATATTATTCTGTTCAGATACTTCCCAAAAAGTAGAACCTGCTGCAATTTCCATAAAATATTTGATGGCTATTGTATCCATTAAGTAAATCCCCCCATTAAAATAAATCGTTATAACCAGTCAGATGATTAATTGCTGTTCTCAGATTGACTGCTAAAAATATTATATAATCTATTTGATATTTTGTAAAGTAATGCAATAAATTGCAAAATATTTCCATCAATTCAAAAATGGAATCAGAAAAGTTGCTCAAAATGAATTGATATATATGGAGATTGTAGGGTAAAATGCATATAAGCTAAGAGGTGATGTTGAGAACAGTCGAACGGGTACTGTACAAGGGAATGAGCATGGAGTGCTGTATTTAAATACTTTAAAAGGAGAGGTAAAAATGAGAAAAAACAGGGGTTTGGCAATGGTTCTTATGCTGGCGGTGATATCCAGTACGGTGATGGGGTGCGGTAAAAAGGCTGGAACGGATATGTCCGCATCGGGGACAACAACAGAGTCGACAGTTGCGATGTCAACAGGTAGTGCTGATTCCAACAGTGCGGCAGAAGACTGGTCGGAATTTAAAACAGCAGATGGGAAAACTGTGATTCGGGTAGGAATCGAAGCTGATCCAGGTACAATGGATCCGTATACAACAGGAAGTTCCAATGGTAAAAATGCAACAATTAAATCTACACTTTATCAGGCATTGGGAATGATCCAGGGAGTTGGCGGTGAATTGGCTCCGGAAATTGCGAAAAGTTGGGAAAAAGTGGGAGATGCTACATGGAATATCGAACTGTTTGACTATGTTCGTGACTGGAATGGGAATAACATAACAGCTAATGATGTAGTGTTTAGTTATGAGAAGGCAATTGCCAACAACAATAATAATACAAAATATATCGAAAGTATCAAGGCAACAGGTGATTACAGCGTGGAACTGACTTTAAACAGCACTGCAAAAACACTTTTTGAGAGAATTATGCAGAGCGTTTATATTGTCAGTCAAAAGGAATATGAGGCAAGTCCGGACAATATGGCGACCAATCCTGTATTAACTGGCCCATATAAGCTTGTAGACTGGGTTTCCGGATCCTCTATGGTAATAGAAAAGAATGAGGATTACTGGCAGACACCGGAAGAAGCAGCGAAGGATATTAACCAGCGGGCAAATGTGGACCGCATTGAATTTTCCGTTATAAAAGAAGCTTCCCAAATGGCTATTGCGCTGGAGACTGGAATTATTGATATGGTCTATAACCTCGATGCAACCGAGGCGGCGCGCTTTATGGAGGGCGGAGAGTCCGCAGAAGGATTCAATGTATTTACAACTGTAAATAACCTGACCCAGACGATGTTCTTGAATGTGGACACGAACAGTCCGTTTCATGATAATTTAGCCTTAAGGCAGGCAGTGTTATATGCCTTTGATTCTCAAGGTATGGTAGATGGCGCATCTAATGGATACGGTGTTCTATGCAAGACATTTGGTAGTAATGAATTGCCGGATTTCCAGGAAGAATGGAACAATGAAGATTATTATGAGTACAATCCGGAAAAGGCTAAAGAGTTGTTAAAAGAGGCCGGATATGCAGACGGAGAACTGAGCCTTCGTATCGTAACAAATAACAGTCCTATGAGAAATAAAATTGCACAGATTCTTCAGGCTTATTTGCTTCAGGTTGGAATTAATTCTGAGATACTGCCATATGAAGATACCTTGTTTAATACTTATAAGAATGACTCTACTCAGTGGGATATCCTTCTGGATAACTGTGGTACGTCCGATGAACTTATCGGTATGTGGAGAGGAAAGATGGACGCCACAAACTTTACAAATGGTACTGCCAACTTCGCTCATGATGATGAATTACAGCGGCTTGTAGTACTGGCAGTTGATACCAGTACAAACAGCCCTGAAACAATTAACGATCTGCATCAGTATATGAAAGACAATGCTTATGTATATGGCATCTATAACAACCTGGCATTTACCGTTTGCAGGAATGTCGTAACAGATATTGGAATGAACAGTACACCGTGGCTTTTGCCGTCGGCAAGCAGTTATGTCTGGAATAAATAACTTGTGAAATGTGGTGCAGTACAGTGAAACATGTCGCTGTACTGCACTGCTTAAAACTAAAATGATATGAGGTTATGAAGATGAAAAAATATATATTAAAACGATTATTATGGATGATTCCGGTAATACTTGGAGTTACAATTGCCATCTTCACTATCATGTACTTTGTTCCCGGAGATCCGGCTGTTATTATACTTGGTGCAGAAGCGACAGAGGCAGAGCTGCAGTCCAAACGAGAAGCACTTGGGCTGAATCGTCCCTTTCTGATTCAATTGGGCAGTTATATGAAGAATGTATTTCTTCATTTTGATTTTGGTACTTCTTACATAACAAACAACAGTATAACCAAAGAATTGCTGGCCCGTCTTCCCAGAACGGCTCTGGTCGGGTTTGTATCGATGCTTTTGATGTTGATAGTTGGCATTCCGCTGGGAATTACAGCGGCAGTCCATCAAAATGGGATTGGAGATCGGCTCTGCATGATTATCGCTCTCGCGGGCGTGTCAGTGCCCTCCTTCTGGCTGGGGCTGTTATTGGTTATTACTTTTGCGCTAAATCTTGGGATTCTTCCAGCTTCCGGTATTGGTGGTTTTCAGTATTATATACTGCCTTGTGTAGCCAGTGCATTTGGTGGAATTGCAGGTTTGGCCAGACAGTCAAGATCCAGTATGCTGGAGGTTATCCGATCTGATTATGTAGTGACAGCAAGGGCCAAAGGTCTTTCAGAGCGAAGTGTCATCTATGGACATGCTTTGCCAAATGCATTGATTCCTATTATTACTGTGGCAGGTTCCCATTTAGCTCATATTTTTGGCGGATCTGTTGTAATTGAAAATGTGTTCTCTATTCCAGGTATAGGCTCTTACATGGTCACAGCGGTTAATAACAGGGATTATACCGTAGTAACGGGATCAGTTATTTTCCTGGCTGTTGTATTTAGTCTTGTAATGCTTCTGGTGGATATTGTATATGCGTTTGTGGACCCGAGAATAAAGGCACAATACATTAATGGCAAGAAAAGGAGGGGAAAATGATGGATTCAGCTACCCTGACTGCTGCACAGACGATGAAGAGAAAGCAAAGCGCTAGTGCTGCAGTGTTAAAGCGTCTTCGAAAGAACAAAACGGCTATGGTAGGACTTATCGTTTTTGCCATACTGGCCCTGTCGGCGGTCTTCGCACCAGTGTTGACTCCCTATGGATACGCCACTATGGATTTAAAAATCGCATTCCAAGGCCCTTCTACAGCACACTGGTTCGGAACGGATGACTTGGGCAGAGATATTTTGACCAGAATTTTATACGGGGGCAGATACTCTCTGACAATTGGAATCATCTCTGTGGCATTTGCTTTGGTTGTTGGTGTTATTATTGGTACGATTGCAGGTTATTTTGGAGGAATGGCAGATAACCTGATTATGAGATTTCTCGATATCTTTCAGTCAATCCCAGGTCTTTTACTGACCATTGCTATCTCAGCAGCTTTGGGTTCTGGTTTTGACAAAACAGTTCTGGCGCTTTCGATCAGCCGTATTCCTGCATTTGCCAGAGTCCTTCGCGCTTCTATTATGAGAGTGAGAGACCAGGAGTATCTGGAAGCCGCGGAATCGATTGGTTGTGGAAAATTCCGAATGATTATGAGATATGTACTTCCAAATAGTCTGGCTCCGTTAATCGTGGAAGCAACTATGGGAGTTGCCAATACGGTCCTGACTGCAGCTTCTTTAAGCTATATTGGTCTTGGCGTTCAGCCACCTACTCCGGAGTGGGGGGCCATGCTTTCAGGAGCAAAGGGTTATATACGGGATTATTCCTATATGCTGACTTTCCCTGGTCTTTTCATCGCATTGACCGTTCTTTGTCTTAATATGCTTGGTGACGGCCTCAGAGATGCTTTGGATCCGAAACTTAAAAATTGATGGAGGTCAGAAGATGGAAGAGAAAACAACAGCTTTTTTGGAAGTGAAAGACTTGGTAGTAGAATATTCGTCAGGTGATGATGTAGTTCATGCGGTTAATGGAGTCTCTTTTTCGCTGGAACGCGGGAAAACACTGGCGTTGGTAGGAGAGACTGGTGCTGGTAAAACTACTATTGCAAAAACTATTATGAGAATTTTGCCGGATCCCCCAGCCAGGGTCCGGGGAGGCAGAATTCTTCTCAATGGCAAGAACCTGTTGGAGATGCATGAGACGGAGATGCGGAAAGTCCGTGGAGGCAATATCTCCATGGTATTCCAGGATCCCATGACTGCATTAAATCCGGTAATGAAAATTGGAAATCAGATTGCAGAAGTAATAAAAGTCCATAATGGGATAACGAAAAAAGAGGCGGCTGAGCGTGCGGCTGAAATGTTGGAAATGGTAGGCATTACGAGAGAACGCTATAATGAGTATCCGCATCAGTTTTCAGGTGGTATGAAGCAGAGGGTTATTATAGCTATTGCACTTGCCTGCAGCCCTGAACTTTTGCTGGCAGATGAACCAACTACTGCGCTGGATGTAACTATTCAGGCGCAGGTGTTGGAAATGATTAATGAATTAAGAAAAAAATATAATACATCTATGATTATGATTACCCACGATTTAGGTGTTGTGGCAAAGGTGAGTGATGAGGTTGCCATTGTATATGCAGGAAAGATTATTGAACAGGGAAGTAAGGAGGAAATTTTTGAACATCCAACTCATCCTTACACAAGGGGACTGTTTGGTGCCATTCCCAATATAAAGGCAGATGTCAGAAGGCTTTCCAATATTGAGGGGCTTCCACCAGATCCGACTCATCTGCCGGCAGGCTGCAGCTTTCATCCGCGTTGCCCTTATGCGACGGAAGAGTGTCAAAAGGATTCTGTTCCGATGAAGAAAGTCGGGGAAAGCCATTTCTGCAGCTGCCTTCACATACATGCTCCGAAGAAGGAGGTTCCCTATGCCTAACTTAATTGAAGTTAAAAACTTAAAGAAGTATTTTGATACCCCTAAGGGGAAATTACACGCGGTTGATGATGTTACATTTTCAATTAAAGAAGGAAAAACCATGGGGGTAGTGGGAGAATCAGGCTGTGGAAAATCGACTTTGGGACGTACCCTGATTCATCTTTTGGACAGTACCGATGGACAGATCATGTTTAATGGTCAGGATGTGACACGGGTCAATCCTAAGGATTTGAAGAGACTGCGGGAAAATATGCAGATTATTTTCCAGGATCCATACTCCTCAGTAAATCCGAGAATGACGGTTGAACAGACTATTAGTGAACCATTAATTCTGTCTAAACGTTTTACGAAAAAAGAATTGCAGTATGAGACAGAACGTCTGATGGACATGGTCGGTATTCACCAGCGACTTCGCCTGGCTTATCCTCACGAATTAGATGGAGGACGGCGGCAAAGAGTTGGAATTGGACGGGCCCTCGCCATGAACCCTAAATTTGTAGTATGCGATGAACCAGTTTCAGCACTGGATGTTTCCATTCAAGCTCAAATATTAAATTTGCTGATGGACTTGCAGGAACAAAATGGACTTACTTATCTGTTTATCACACATAATTTGTCAGTTGTGCGCCACATTTCCAGTGATATATGTGTTATGTATTTAGGACAGCTGGTAGAGACTTCTCCAACGAAAGACCTGTTTATTAACCCACTTCATCCATATACGAAAGCGTTGTTATCAGCGATACCGTCCATGGATATTCATGAACAGCAGGAGAGGATTCTTCTGGAAGGAGAATTGGTCTCTCCCATTAATCCCAAACCAGGGTGCCGTTTTGCCAGCCGTTGTAAGTATGCATGTAAGGAGTGTCATGAGCCTCAGAAACTGGAGGAAGTGCTGCCAAATCATTTTGTATCCTGTTGCAGAGCAAAAGAGCTGAACGGGCTATAATTGAATGCCCGCTCCGGCCTGAATTGGATTTTCCCGATTTCGGGTGGGAACGGGTATTTTTTGTGCTTTTTTTAAAATATGGAACGGAGGTGATTCGATGCAAACAGCAATAAAACAGAAAAAGGTGGGTACAAATCTTACAGAGGGATCCATTATAAAGACATTGCTTCTATTTTCCATTCCTCTTATTATGACAAATTTAATCCAACAGCTGTATTCAGTTGTTGATTTGATGGTGATCGGTAAGTTTGCCGGAAGTACTGGAACGGTTGGTGTAGCAATCGGAGGAGAGGTGGCAGATTTATTGACACCTATGGCTACTGCTTTTGCAGGAGCCGGACAGGTTTACATAGCGCAGCTGTCAGGTGCGAAGGATGACAGGCGGGTGAAAGAAACGGTAGGGACTCTGCTGACATTAATGCTTGGGTTATCTTTTGTATTTACGGTAATTGCTGTGATAACGCACCGTTCTATTTTGTCTTTATTAAACTGTCCTCCGGAAGCGTATTCCCAGGCTGTCTCTTATCTTATTGTTACGACTCTCGGTTTCCCATTTATCTTTGGTTATAATGCAATATGCGGAGTACTGCGCGGTATGGGGGAATCCAAAAGACCGTTGCTTTTTATTTCAATTGCCGCTGCGCTTAATATCTTTATGGATCTGCTGCTGGTGGCTGTTTTTCATCTGGGAGCAATGGGGACGGCCATTGCGACAGTGATTGCCCAGATAGGATCCTGTACTGCGGCATTTATATTCATGTATCGCAGGAAAGAACAGTTTGATTTTGAACTTAAATTGTCATATTTCAAGATAAAAAAAGAAGCGTTATTAATAATTTTGAAGTTGGGAATTCCCAAAATGGTTCAGACCGTATGTATCAGATTTTCACTGCTGTGGTGTAACGCACATATTAACAGTTATGGGCTGGTGGCCTCTGCGACTAACAGTGTGGGAAATAAGATTCAGAAAATGTGTACCGTGTTTGTCAGTGCAGTGGATACGGGGGCTGGAGCTATGATCGGTCAGAACCTTGGGGCGAGAAAGTATGACAGGGTAAAGAAAACTGTCTGGACAGCCCTGGGCTGTACGTTGACAGCCGCTGCTGTTGCATCATTTTTGGCTCTTCAAATACCAGAAGTACTGTATGGCTTTTTTACCAATGATCCTGCGGTAATTGAAATGGGAATCATTTATATGCGTATTCTGGTGCTTACATTTTTCTTATCAGCTCTTTTGGGAACATTTCAGGCCGTTGTTACAGGCTCCGGTTTTGCTTCATTCAGTTTCCTTATTGGGATGATGGATGGTGTTGTGTGCAGAATTGGCTTCAGTATTTTATTTGTTTATGGTCTGGGAATGGGAATTACGGGATTCTTTTATGGCAATGCTATGGCCCGATCTCTTCCTGCAGTTATTTGCTTCCTTTATTTTATCAGCGGAAAATGGAAAACAAGAAAGCTGTTGGTGGAATAAATAAGACGATTAAAGTCTTTGAAGGCTAAATCATAAGAAATGGCAATCTGAAAAATGATATTTAAAAAGGAGAACGTTATGAGTGCAGTCGCAGCAAAAAAGAAGGTTGGAAGAGATTTGACGGAAGGAAATATTTTAAAAACCCTGCTGATTTTTGCGATACCAATTGTATTGACGAATTTAATTCAGCAGTTGTATTCTATGGTGGACTTGATTATTGTGGGACAGTTTGTAGGAAGCACAGGGACAGTCGGTGTAGCGACCGGAGGAGAAGTGTCAGACTTAATGACGCCCATAGCGACAGCTTTTGCTTCAGCAGGACAAATTTACATAGCTCAGCTGTTTGGGGCAAAAGATATAGACAGAGTGAAAAAAACGATAGGAACTTTGCTTACATTAATGCTGTCGATTTCTTTTGTCTGTATTATAGGAACGGTGATCTTTCATCAGACTATTCTGGACCTTTTGCACTGTCCTTCGGAGGCGCTTACACAGGCCACTGTTTATATGATTATTACGACAATTGGCATGCCGTTTATATTTGGCTACAATGCAGTTTGCGGAATTCTTAGAGGGATGGGAGAATCAAAGCGGCCTCTGATCTTCATTTCTGTTGCAGCAGTGGTCAATGTGGTGGCCGATGTTTTTCTGGTAGCGGTGTTAAAGATGGAAGCGGCTGGAACGGCAATCGCCACCGTATTATCCCAGTTTGGAGCATTTGCAGCAGCATTTTATTATCTTTATAAACATCGGGAAGAGTTTGATTTTGAGTTGAAACTTTCGTATTTCCGGCTGGAAAAAGAATCACTGTGGATTATTATTAAACTTGGTATTCCTCAGTTTGTGCGGGTTATGCTGGTTCAGTCGTCTATGCTGTGGATTAAATCCAACGTAAATTCCTACGGACTTGTGGTTTCTGCAACAAACAGCGTGGGTGACAAGATTCAAAAATTCTTAAATGTTTTTATGAATGGTGTTGATGCGGCTGCTGGAGCGATGATTGGTCAGAATCTGGGAGCCAGAAAGCTGGACCGTGCGAAAAAAATTGTATGGAATACCTTTGGATGCTGTATATGTGTTGCGACATTTTCATCTTTTCTTGCGCTTACTATACCCAAAACTCTTTTTGGTGTCTTTACATCAGACCCGGCTGTCTTAGAGCTGGGAGTTACTTATATGAGAATTATGGTTTTGGCATTCTTTGCATCAGCGTGTACCGGATCCTTTCAGTCTATGGTTACGGGATCCGGGTTTGTGAGTCTTGGATTTTTAATTGGGATTTTGGATGGTGTAGTATGCAGGATTGGTTTTAGCCTTTTGTTTGTTTACGTGTTCAATCAGGGAGCTATTGGATATTTCTGGGGAACCGCATTTTCCAGGACACTGCCGGCTGTTCTATGTTATGCCTACTTTATCAGTGGTAAATGGAAGACAAGGAAACTGCTTACTGGAAATAAGTAGAGCTGATAGAAACGTACGGGGTATATCCGGGAAAGACGAGTTATGAAAAAGATATTTGTACATTATCTGAAGCCTTATTATCTTCGGATGGCAATGGGTTTTTTAATTAAGTTCACAGGAACTATTATGGAGCTTTTGCTGCCGTGGACACTGGCCTATATGATTGATACGGTGATTCCGGGAAATCAAAGGAGTGAGATTCTGCTTTGGGGCTTTTTTATGGTAGTCTGTTCCGTTCTGGCTGCGATATTTAATATTCTGGCAAATCGTTTGGCCTCCAGAGTGTCCAGCGATGCTATATACACTATTCGGGCGGATTTATTTGAGAAGGTGATGCTATTGTCTAACCAGCAGACGGATCAAATAACAAGGCCATCTCTGATTTCGCGTTTGACAAGCGATACCTATAATGTTCATCAGATGTTGGGAAGAATCCAGCGCCTCGGCGTCAGAGCTCCCATTTTGCTAGTTGGAGGTATCGCTATGACTATGGCTCTCGACCCTGTTTTGTCCTGTGTGCTTATGGCTACTATGCCGTTACTTACCATCGTGGTAGTACTAGTCTCCAGAAAGAGTATCCCCATGTTTGCAGCACTTCAGGATAGTACAGACCGGTTTGTGAGACTGGTCCGTGAGGACATTGCGGGGATTCGGGTTATTAAAGCCCTATCTAAGGAAGATTATGAGAGAGGCCGGTTTGATGTAGTGAATAAAGAGGTGGTGGATCGGGAGCGAACGGCGACAGTTACCACAGCAATTACGAATCCTAGCATGAATATTTTTCTTAATATTGGCCTTGTAGCGGTGATTATTGTCGGTGCATATCGAGTAGATCATGGCACTTCGGAAGTGGGTAAAATACTGGCGTTTATGACATACTTCACTATTATTTTGAATGCGCTTATGTCCGTGTCAAGGATGTTTATCATTCTCTCTAAGGCGTCAGCCTCAGCAGAGCGTATTAACAGGGTTTTGGAGGCGGAAAATGATCTGGTTTTAAGGAAAAGTGAGAGTGAAGTCGAAGTGGATTTGAAAGCAGATATTCCTCATATTGAATTTGACCATGTGTCATTTTCCTATAATAAAGGTGAAAATAATATTGAGGATATCAGCTTCAGCCTTAAACGGGGAGAAACACTGGGGATTATTGGAGCGACCGGTTCAGGTAAATCCACAGTGGTGAACCTCTTAATGCGGTTTTATGATGTAGGGAGCGGCGCGGTTCGCATCGATGGGAAAGATATTCGGACTATGAACATAAAGACGCTTCGGAAAAAGTTTGGAACGGTATTCCAAAACGATGTTATTTTCAAGGATACTATTTTGGAAAATATCAGGATGGGACGCACTCTCACGGTTAAACAGATTTCGGAAGCCACCGTTTATGCAAGAGCCAGCGATTTTGTAAAAGAGAAAGGCGGTCTCGGTCAGAAACTGGATATCCGTGGTGCCAATTTAAGCGGGGGACAGAAACAAAGAATATTGATTGCAAGAGCTCTGGCAGCTCAGCCGGAGATACTGGTTCTAGATGATTCTTCAAGTGCCCTTGACTATGAGACGGATGCAGCGCTTCGAAAGGAACTGCGGGAGCATTTTTCTGATACAACGTGCGTGGTTATCACTCAAAGAATTAGTTCTGTTATGGGGGCCGATCATATCATGGTGCTGGAAGAGGGAAAAATGACCGGTTTCGGAACGCATAGGGAACTAATGGAATCCTGTGAAATTTACAGGGAAATTGGCTGTTCACAGATGGGGATATAAAGCAATTTGGTAATATGTCAAGAGGAAAATGAAAAAGATTTTCTAAGAAAAGGGTAACTTTAATAAACCTACGGTTCAAAAGAAACGTAAGTTCGATATGCACTATGGATTACCTACTCTTTTCC
>NZ_JANFYJ010000540.1:0-287 GCF_024460495.1 Hungatella sp. SL.1.14
CTTCATCAGGATAAAAAGAGTCAGTACACACCAAAGAATAAAACAGCCGTTGTAGATAAAGGTCGTAAACATCCCCATGCTGTATCCGGGCACAAATTCCTGTAGGGACGTCTCTATCATGGAATAGTAGCTTGGATAATACAGAAATACCGTGCTCCCCGTACAGCCGATTGTTCCGGCAAAGCACACCAGGGAGGACTCATGCGACGGTTTTAATCCCATCGCTTTGCACACACCGAATATCAGCGCGCCTGCAATCACCCAGCCATAACAGAAGGTCACCAGGT
>NZ_JANFYJ010000541.1:0-287 GCF_024460495.1 Hungatella sp. SL.1.14
CATGCCTCAGTGATTTTCTGGTTAGTCAGCCCTACCCGGGAGCGGATTCCTGCATCTCCTGCTTTGGTCAGATATTTGTGTTCGTATGTATGGTTTGCCACCTCACATCTCAGTGCATTCATGCGCTGAACCACCGCCTGAGTTCCAGGGACCCGGTTTCCCAATTGTATTCCAAGTGAAGCAGTCATATCCAATTATGGAACAGAGGTGACGTTCACTGCATTTGGAAAAGAACTTCCTTGTATGAATAATGTAGAGATTGAGATGGAGGGAGACTGGAAAAGGTC
>NZ_JANFYJ010000542.1:0-287 GCF_024460495.1 Hungatella sp. SL.1.14
CATAGGAAGATACACTTGTTTTACTGACAGCACTGGAATCCTTACTCGTTGACCAGCCTAAAAGTACATAATTATCTCTGTACAAATTTCCCTGACCAGGAAATGTTTCTGGCCGGAGAGGGAGCAGAACAGTGTGGATTCTGCAGCCCGGGCCTGATCATGAATGTGCTTGCAATGGAAAAGGAACTGAACCTTTTAGAGGAACTCGGATTAAAACCGTTTGTAGCAGCAGGGATGTGCCTGGGAGAGGGAACGGGGGCGGTAGCATCGATCCCGCTTCTCGACAT
>NZ_JANFYJ010000543.1:0-287 GCF_024460495.1 Hungatella sp. SL.1.14
GAATGTTCAGCAGCCGGACGGAAGGTGTATATCCGCTGTTCTCAATCATTTGGGTAAATTCCATACAGGGGTTGAATTTGACCTTGTTATTGAGAGAATCTACGTTTACAAAGGTACCTTTTCCCTGGCGGCGGAAGATAATGCCTTCTGAGGCCAGGTCATTTAACGCCTGTCGGATGGTGATACGTCTGACACCGATCATCTCAGCCAGCACTTCTTCTCTGGGAAGCTTATTATTAAGGGAAAGATCCATGTTCTTGATGTATTTATGTATTTCACGCTTTGCC
>NZ_JANFYJ010000544.1:0-287 GCF_024460495.1 Hungatella sp. SL.1.14
TGTGCTCTGTTTAAAATTTCATAGGCCTGAGCCCCCCGGTCTGCAGCAGCGACCCGCATGCCGGTTTCAAAGCACACTGCTATGTTTTTTTCAGTTGGAATCTCTGAAAGCTCCAGCGTCAGAATTTTGCTTGCCTCATCATAGGACAGGGCCGCATCCGTCCGCGATCCTCCGATTATCACTGCCGGAACGGCAAAACCTGAATCTGCAAATTCCACATTGCGGAAATTCAGCTTCCAAGAACGCCGTTGTGGAATTGCGCTCCGATTTCCTTCGGCGCCGCTGAC
>NZ_JANFYJ010000545.1:0-286 GCF_024460495.1 Hungatella sp. SL.1.14
CGGCGGGATCGCTATGGAAGATGGAAAGAAGGAATCCTGGGGATATCATGAGAAGGCAGCAGGGCCGGAAGCATTTGAAGCGCGGTTGAGAAGACTGACTAGTGCAGTGAACGGGATAAACGGCCTGGCAGGCTTCTGTTATACACAGCTCACCGATGTGGAACAGGAGACGAACGGGCTTCTGTTTGCAGACAGAACGCCGAAACTGGAGGTGGAACGGATCGCAGCATGTATGGCTGGGAAAGAGAAACAGAACGGGTAATTCGCAGGAAATGAAGAATATAAG
>NZ_JANFYJ010000546.1:0-286 GCF_024460495.1 Hungatella sp. SL.1.14
AATCGACACTCCGAAGTCTCTTCGCACCAGATCCTTAATGGTAGCGACATTATCGACCTCCAGCGTTACATTCAGTTCATCGAGAGAGACGTTATTGCTTTCCAGATGGGAGATGAATAGATTCCTGGTAGCGGAATCCGGCAGCCGGAGGATCAGGCGCTGTTTTTTCAGCTCCTCCAGCGTCACAAAGCTTTTCTTGGAAAGCGGATTATGGTTCGATACCGCCAGAATCAGGGAATCCGTGTCCAGCATGACGGAATTAAAGTTGTTGTCCACGATTTTTCCT
>NZ_JANFYJ010000547.1:0-286 GCF_024460495.1 Hungatella sp. SL.1.14
GTAGATTTTAATGGGAATCTTCCTAAATATTTTAACTTTGTTGTGGGATATAATTCACGGCTTGATGCATTGCAGGAATCTATTCTAAATGTAAAACTGAACTATCTGGACGGCTGGAATGAAAGAAGACGCCAAATTGCAGCTATGTATAACGAAAAAATAACAAATCAGCTGGTAAAAAAACCATTTATAGCGGAGTACAATACTCATATTTATTATGTATATCTTTTGGTTACAGAGAAGCGGGACAAGCTTAGAAAGTATCTTGAGGATTGTGGAATATCCA
>NZ_JANFYJ010000548.1:0-286 GCF_024460495.1 Hungatella sp. SL.1.14
CTGCAGAGCTGATTTTCAGCGCATGGCAGTAGGATGGCCGCATCCGGTGCTATCCGAAGGGAAGTATCTATCCCTGTCATACGGCCTGCGCGGCGCAGGTGTTGTGCCGCCTGGGAGATGGAGAGGATGAGCGGCTTAAGACCACATTCCGCTACTTCCTGGACAGCCAGTATCAGGACGGCGGCTGGAGATGCCGAAAGTTTTCCTTTGGCCATGGCCCGGAAACAGAGTATTCCCATCCGCATCCAACACTTCTTGCACTCAATGCCTTCCGCTTTAGTGATTA
>NZ_JANFYJ010000549.1:0-286 GCF_024460495.1 Hungatella sp. SL.1.14
TTTCCGGTTATATGCCACCCGGTAATCCGGCAGTATGGTTCTCGGGTTTAAAAGTCTGAAACGGTTGTTGGCATTTTTCCGGGAAGCAGTTATACTATAAGTATACTATTTGCAGGAAAGGGGGAATCCCCATGAGTGATACAGAGACGATAACAGAGCTGCCGAAGTCGACGCGGCCACATTTAACGCAGCCGCATATCCTGGGTGATTTTGGGGAAGCGGCAGTCTAGCCATTCTCCGGGGAGAGCAGTGAAGGGGGACTCATCCCGGCAGTATAAGTTGCAGG
>NZ_JANFYJ010000055.1:0-11456 GCF_024460495.1 Hungatella sp. SL.1.14
ACTGCATAACACTTAGTTTTGACTGCATTTAGTTAGTGATAGTTAGCGCGTGAAATATCTCAAAAAGCACGGTTTTAAGCCAAAAACAACGTAATTGCTAGATGTTAAAAACATGTACTGTTAAATCGTAATAAATTGTGGTAATATATTAAGAAAGAGCTTAAAAGGAGATGCCATATGGTTGACGAGGCCGTAGCATTTGCGATGAAGGCCCATGAGGGGGCCTTCAGGAAAGGGACTAAAGTTCCCTATATCGTCCATCCGCTGGAGACGGCAGTGATTGTTTCCATGATGTCGGAGGATGAAGAACTGGTTTGTGCGGCGCTTCTCCATGATGTTGTGGAGGATGCGGGAGTATCGGAGCAGCAGCTGGAGACGTTATTTGGCCAGCGGGTTACGGCATTTGTGATGGAAGAGACGGAGGATAAGACAAAGTCGTGGAAAGAGCGCAAAGCGGCGACGCTTAAGCATCTGGAGACGGCGTCAAGGGAGAGCAAGATCCTGGTTCTGGGGGACAAGCTGAGTAATCTCCGGTGCACGGCCAGAGATCATATGGTAATCGGAGAAGCAATCTGGGACAGGTTCAATGAGAAGAGAAGGTCGGAACATGCCTGGTATTATAACGGTGTGGCGGAACGGATCAGGGAACTGTCAGAATATCCGGCATGCCAGGAGTATTTTGGGCTGTGCAGGAAGGTGTTTGGGGATTCGTGAGTAATCATTGGGCTATCTGTCCTGTTACGGGGCTGCCGCACTGTGGGTCAAATGACCTGGGTGCGGCAGCCCCGTGATGTTGTTTCCCCTGTTTTTACTGTTATAATGTATTTGCCCGGTCTGCTACATTTTTATTAAAGTTGATAACCTGATGTTCATAGGTTGTGCTCATCAGCGGAGACGTGATGATAAAGTCTGCAGTTGCTCTCGTATTGGCGATGGGAATATCGTAAACCTGGGCAATACGAAGCAGTGCCTTCACATCGGGATCGTGGGGCTGAGCGGTCAGCGGATCAGAAAAGAAGATAACCAGGTCGATTCTTCCTTCTACAATCTTTGCGCCGATCTGCTGATCACCGCCTAAAGGACCGCTGTTGTAGCCCTTTACGGACAGGCCTGTCTGATCCGTGATCATACGCGCGGTGGTGCCGGTTCCGCACAGCGTGTGCTGGCTTAAAATGTCTTTATGTTCTTTGCACCAGTCGATGAGCGCGTGCTTTTCGTTGTCATGGGCGATGAGAGCAATATTTTTCTGTTTCTCCAGTGTCAGTGTGATAAAATCTTCCTGTATCATAAAATTCCTCCTTTAAAATTGTGGCTTTTGATCTTTTGTCTGTTTTTCTTTCATTTTCATGATCTCTTCCATCATAAATGATTTTCGGGTAATTGGATAGTGGAAAATGGTAAAATCTTTCTAAAAAACAAATTGTAATGGTGCGACAGGTATTGTAGGAAAGATTTAAGGAATTTAAATGCCATCCGCCCGGAATCTATGCTATACTGATAGCATACAGATGCTTGCGGAGGTGGGAAATATGAAGAGTATTAAATGGAAGATTCTGAGACGAATCGGGGCTTTTGTGCTGGCTGCCGCACTGGTGGCAGGCGGACAGCCCTTCTGCTCCTGCGCTGATGAGGCAGCGGCAGAGGAAGAGATCGGTCCGGGAATTATTCCGAAAGTGAAGCCTGAGGATTTGACGCCGCTGGTGGTGAGTTACAGCACCTATCAGGACAGTGTGGGCTGGAGCGAGGTCAAGGCCGACAACGATCCCTTAAAGGTTCAGACAGGCAGTTTTGCCAGTGCCATCCGCATGACGGTTTCCGGACAACCGGAGGTCTTAAAGGGAACTCTGGCCTATCAGGTGAATATTACAGGTAAGGGCTGGCTTGACTGGGGAGAGAATGATGTGGAGATCGGAGCGGCTCCGGAACAGCTTCCAATTGAGGCCGTAGCCATGAAATTTACGGACAGGCTGGCAGAGTATTACGATATCTATTATTCCGTTTGGGAAAATGGTGCATGGACGGAATGGGCCATGAACGGAACGGCGGCGGGAGCGGAGGGCTCCGGCATCCGGGTGGAAGGCTTAAGAGCCGCGGCTGTGTTAAAGGGGGCTGAGCCGCCGGAGATGAAACCGGAGGGAATTGATCCGACAAAGCCCATGGTGGCTCTTACCTTTGACGACGGGCCGAGCACGCCTGTGACCACGAGGATTTTAGACAGCCTGGAGGCAAACGGCGGGCGCGCCACCTTTTTTATGGTGGGAAACCGGGTCCCTGGAACTCAGGCGGTGGTTCAGCGCATGAATGCACTGAGATGTGAGGTGGCAAACCATACATACGAACACAAATATCTGACCAAAGCAGGAGATGCAGGAATCCGCTCCCAGGTAGGGCTGACTAACCAGAAAATCACTGAGGCATGCGGAGTGACACCGACATTAGTAAGGCCGCCGGGAGGTTTTTATAATCAGGCGTCCCTGGATACCCTGGGTTCCATGGGGATGGCTGCTGTTATGTGGGATATTGACACTCTGGACTGGAAGACAAGAAATGCGCAGAATACGATCAATGTTGTACTGAACCAGGTAAAGGATGGGGATATTGTGCTGATGCATGATATCTACAGCACGTCGGCGGACGCCGCGGAGGTGATAATTCCGGAACTGGTGAACAGGGGATATCAGCTGGTAACGGTCAGCGAGATGGCCCAGTACCGGGGCGGAATTCAGGCCGGACACGTATATAACCGTTTCCGGCCCTGAGGATTTTCCTGTAATCTTAACTTGGTATAATACTTTGAAGTGAATATGTAATGGATAAGTCTTTTCTGGAATACGCTTTTTTGAAATTCTGGATTATCCGCTTTAATACCATCTCTCCGTTTTCATAGGTGGCTGTCGGAAGCAGCATGAGGTACTGGCTGACGCTGTACCGGCTGTAGATGTCGCCCCGGCGGAGAGAGGTGCGGATGGACTCACCCAGTTCATCCATGGCCCTCGTCTGTACGGAGGGCTTTAATAATTCGCCCTTTAAGTTGCTGATGGTGATCAGGCATAAAAAGATGGAATCACCGGTACGTTCGATGGCGCGTGTCTCCAGCTGGTAAACATCACGGAATACGGAAGGCTCACAGCAGAATGCGCCCTTTTCCTTGGCTCCTTCCATCAACGTCTCCTGGATCGTGCTTAGATCCATGGTGATGCCGTGCTTTTTGTCGCTGATCAGTTTATAGAGCTCTTTAAACCGCGTGGATGGAGTGATGGCGAACTCATTGTAGAACATGTCATTGACGTGCTGATAATGTTCCATAGCCATATACTGATTGCCGCTCTGGTAAAGAGCGTAGATCAGATAGTAATGGGCATCCTCTTCATACTGGTCGATGGCGATGGCCTGCTGGCAGACATCGATGATCGTGGGATAATCCTTCTGCTCGTCAAGCAGCAGCAGCGTCCGGTGAATCAGATTCTGATAGAGGGTATGGTAATATGTATGGATCGGTACGACCCAGGATTCCCATTCGGATTTCGGAAGAAAATTACCCTTATAAAGGGATACCGCTTCTAAACAGAGGGAGAGGCATTCCTCACTGTTGATATCAGTTGACTCGGAACGAAGACACAGATCCTCAAACCGGTCCGTGTCGGTGATGGTGGTCAGTTCTTTTGTCCAGCCGTAGGCTTTCCGGTTTTGCGTGATTAAGTCCTGAGGTGGAATTCCCAATGGCTCTAAAAGCTTCCGGACACGGAACATCAGGGTCTTCAAAGCGCCGGCCGGGTTATTGCTTGCCTCGTCCTTCCAGAACAGATCGATCAGCTCCTCGACCGGAATGTTGCGGTCGCGGAACGTAATTAAGTACTCCAGCAGACTCCAGGGCTTTTTGGACTGGTTGTTTCGGTCCATGATCACCTGGCTGCCGATCGTTATGGAAAATTCTCCGAGCATATTTACATATATAATATTATTCTTGTTATTCATGAGCATCTCACACTCCCATTTTCTAATATTAGTATAAAGAATAAAAGGAAAAATGTCCAGTACTGCTTGTGAAACATTTCAAATATGAAGAAAGACGTATGGAGTGAGGCTGCTGCGAATCATTCCCAGCCGGGACTGACGCCGCGGATGCGGACGGAAAAAAGATTGAGATTTCACCGGAAATCATTTATACTGTAGGAAAAATACATCATATCAAGGGAGAGTGGCTGGATGAAGAAAAAACGTATTGCGTCGATCCTTCTGCTGCTGGCCGTGGTGCTGGCAGCGGCAGCAGGAATAAAAACTTATGTGGATTACCAGGTTCGGGCAGCGGCAGAGCGGGAATATGAGAGTCTTGCTGAACTGGCCCGCCAGACGGAAGCGCCGGTTGAGACAGAGACGCCGATCGAGTCAGAACCGGAAGAGACAGAGGCTCCCTACGTGTCCCCGATCCAGTTTGATGAGCTTAAGGAGATCAATCCGGACATCGTTGGCTGGCTGAAGGTCGATGGGACAGAGATTGACTATCCCATCGTTCAGACCGGAAATAATGAAACTTACTTAAATACAGACTTCGAAGGTAAAAAAAGTGTGGCGGGTGCCATTTATCTTGATTATGAGAGCGAACCTGATTTTTCCGGCCGGCATAATATAATCTATGGGCATAACATGAAGAATGGCAGTATGTTCAAAGACATTGTAAAATATAAGGATGAGGAATATTTCATGGAGCACCAGGATATCACCGTCTACACGCCGGAACGCGAGTACCATTTACGCCCCATGTCGGTTCTCTATACGGAACCTACCGGTATGAGAAGAAAGACGAAGTTTGCCACCGAGGAGAGTTTCCAGGCGTATGTGGAAGAGATGACGAAGGGATGTTCCTTCGCCCAGATCCCGGAGAAGCCGTTGGAGCAGCTCTGGTCCTTTATCACATGCAGTTATGAATTTAACGATGCCAGGACCATTCTCTATGCCTATGAGGTAACGGAGGAATAGCACATTAAGAGAAATTTAATTGAAAAATGAAATCATGTGTGCTATAGTACATTCTGATTCTGGAAAACCAGTAACAGTAAGCTGGCTGGAACATTAGTACTGTATTGAAAAGAGGAGAAAAAGTATGGGCAAGTATTTTGGAACTGACGGTTTCCGCGGAGAAGCCAACGTAACGCTGACAGTAGAAGATGCTTTTAAAGTAGGCCGGTTTCTGGGCTGGTACTACGGGCAGAGGAAAAAAGGCGATGTATGCCGTATCGTCATCGGAAAAGATACGAGAAGAAGCAGCTACATGTTCGAATATTCCCTGGTGGCGGGATTAACCGCGTCCGGAGCGGATGCCTATCTGCTTCATGTGACGACAACCCCCAGCGTGTCATACGTTGTCCGCACAGAGGATTTCGACTGCGGTATCATGATCTCAGCCAGCCATAATCCTTTTTATGACAATGGAATCAAGGTAATCAATGGAAACGGAGAGAAGCTGGAGGAGAGTGTAATCGTTGAGATTGAAAAGTACCTGGACGGTGAGACTCACGAGGTACCTCTGGCAAAGCGGGATAAGATTGGAAGAACCGTAGATTTTGCCGCCGGCAGAAACCGTTATATCGGATACCTGATCTCAATTGCAACCCGTTCCTTTAAAAATAAAAAAGTGGCGTTAGACTGTGCAAACGGCAGTGCTTCCGCCATTGCCAAAAATGTGTTTGATGCTCTTGGCGCGGAGACTCATGTAATCAGCAACAGTCCTGACGGCTTAAATATCAATACAAAATGCGGATCTACCCATATTGAGATGCTGCAGGAATATGTGAAGGAGATTGGAGCCGATGTGGGATTTGCCTACGACGGCGATGCAGACCGCTGTATTGCGGTGGATGAGAACGGCAATGTCGTCGACGGCGATGTGATCATGTTTATCTGCGGCAAATACATGAAAGAGCAGGGGGCGTTAAAGAATAACAAGGTGGTTACCACCATCATGTCCAATTTCGGTTTGTATAAGGCGCTGGACCGCGAGGGAATCGGCTACGAAAAGACCGCGGTCGGCGATAAGTATGTTTATGAGAACATGGTGACTTATGGAAACTGTCTCGGCGGCGAGCAGTCCGGCCATATCATATTCAGCAAGCATGCCACCACTGGCGATGGTATTTTAACTTCCCTCAAGGTGATGGAAGTGATGCTGGAGAAGAAGGAGAGTCTTGCGAAGCTGGCTTCCGAGATTGAGATTTATCCGCAGGTACTTAAAAATGTCCGTGTAAAAGATAAGGCGGCGGCTCAGGATGACGCCGTGGTGAAGGCAGAGGTTTCCAGAGTGACGGAAGATCTCGGTGACAGCGGAAGAATCCTGCTTCGCCAGTCCGGTACGGAACCGGTGGTCCGCGTTATGGTTGAGGCGGCTGATTTGGAAACGTGTGAGAAGTACGTGGATCAGGTAATCGAAGTGATGAAGCAGCAGGGGCATGTTTTGTAAGGGAATGTGACCGGTGGAACAGTGCCGATGAGGCCTGCGCTCAGGGGGAGAGGAAGATAACATCAGTTCCTTTCCACTTGGGCGCGGGCTTTTTTGTTTTTCCGGAACCGGGCTGATTTTAAATTGTAAACGTGCTGGATTCATGATATGATAGGTAGTGCTATGAAGGATGCGAATGTTGACTGAATATGAAGAAAGGCCATTGTTTATGGATCATAAAGACTTTTCAAATTTAGGGGATCAGATCAGGGATTCCGTGCAGGATGCCATAGATTCCATGGATTTTAAACAATTAAACAGAACGATTTCAGATACGGTGAATTTTGCGCTCGATGAGGCCAGGAACCAGATGATGAAAGGGATGGATGCGGCCAGAAGAATGGACTCCGGGAACGCCGGATGGAAAGGCCCCGGTACCGGCGCCGGTGATAAAACCGACGATGCGCGAAACACATTCCAGACAGAGGCAGGCGCAGGAAGACGGCCAGGGGCAGCGAATGACAGCGGCAGTACCGGAGAGAGAGGGCGGACAGGCTGTGAGAACCGCCGGTACACGCCGGAGAACGCCAGCCGCCGGACAGACCGGCCGGGGTACCGCGCCTTTCAGACCAGCGAGACGGCGGGAGAAAACGGAACCGCGTACCGTGTCAGGAAGATGGCTCCCAGCCCGGCTGCCATAAGAATGAATCAGCCGGGGCGTATTTCGGGAATTCTGTTTACCGTGTTTGGCGGGATTGGGCTTGGCGTAGTCGGAATCCTGTTTCTGGTCACATGGATTCTTGCGCTTGTGGTAAAACCGCTGTGGGGGGCTGTGCTGGGATCGTCAGGGCTTCTTCTGGTGCTGGGCTGCGTGTTCGGGACCATGCTGGGGACCGGCATCTCAACAAGAGGCCGGTTAAAACGGGCCGGGCTCTACTTAAAGCAGGCCGGCAGCAGGCTATACTGTGATATCGAGGAGCTGGCGCGCAGCATTGGAAAGACGAGAAGATACGTTGTCCGGGATTTGCAGAAGATGATCGAAAAGGGGATTCTGCCGGAAGCCCATATCGACGAACAGAAGACCTGTCTGATGTTGAATGAGGAGACGTATAAGCAGTATTTAAGTGCTCAGAAGTCCTTAAAACAGAGAGAGAAGGAGATGGCCCTTTTAGCTGAAGCGGAAAAGAAACAGAAGAAGGGTGCATCGGCTCCGGAAGAAAGGAAAAAGGCGGAAGAGGATGAGAAACAGCTTCCGGAAGGCCTGAAAGAGATGATGGCTCAGGGCGGGGAGTATTTAAGGATTCTGCGGGAAGCCAACGATGCGATACCGGGAGAGGCAATTTCCGGGAAAATCTCCAGGCTGGAGACTGTCATCAGAAGAATTTTTGAGACGGTGGAGCGTCAGCCGGACCAGATGGAGGAGATGGAGCGCTTTATGGACTATTATCTTCCCACAACGGTAAAACTGGTAACAGCGTACCGCGATTTCGACAGAATTGAGATAGAGGGCGATAATATTGTCTCAGCGAAGCATGAGATAGAAGAAACGCTGGATACGATCAATCTGGCATTCGAACGTCTTCTGGATGATTTATATCAGGATGCTGCCATTGACATTACCACTGATGCGTCCGTGCTTCAGACGATGCTGAAAAAAGATGGATTCGCGGAAAGCGATTTTAGTAAAAGCGACTTAACAGGAGGGAAGAATCATGAGTAAAGACATCGAGACGATGATAAATGAGGCACCAGTGCTGACCCTGGACCCGTTCAACACTACGGAACTGCCGGTGGAGGGCGCCCATGCAGTGCCTGCAGAGGTGGAGGAAGAAAACTTAACAGAATCCATACCCGAAGCGGAGCTGACACCGGAGGAGCGAAAGATGATTGATGATTTCGCTGCGAGAATTGATCTGACGGATTCCAACCTCGTCCTTCAGTATGGAGCAGGGGCTCAGAAAAAGATCGCTGATTTCTCTGAGGCGGCGCTGGATAACGTTAAGACAAAGGATTTAGGCGAAATCGGAGAGATGTTAAGCAGCGTGGTAACTGAACTAAGAAGCTTCGAAGCGGAAGAGGAAGACAAGGGATTTTTCGGCTTCTTTAAGAAAAGTTCAAACAAGCTGGAGAGCATGAAAGCCAAGTACAATAAGGCTGAGGTGAATGTGAACCAGATCTGCAAGATTCTGGAGAACCATCAGATTCAGCTTTTAAAGGATATTGCCCTGCTGGACAAGATGTACGATTTAAATACCACTTACTTTAAGGAACTGAGCATGTATATTCTGGCAGGCAAGAAGAAACTGAATGAGGTGAGAGGAACCATGCTCCCGGCCCTTATGGACAAGGCTCACAAGACCGGCCTTCCGGAGGATGCACAGGCAGTCAATGATATGGCTTCGCTCTGCAACCGGTTTGAGAAGAAGATCCACGATCTGGAACTGACCCGTATGATTTCCATTCAGATGGCTCCCCAGATTCGTCTGGTACAGAATAATGATACTCTGATGTCGGAAAAGATTCAGTCGACCATCGTCAACACGATTCCACTCTGGAAAAGTCAGATGGTACTGGCCATCGGAATTAACCATTCCGAGCAGGCTGCCAGGGCTCAGCGGGAAGTCACCGACATGACGAACGAACTTTTAAGAAAGAATGCCGAGGTCTTAAAGACGGCTACCATTGAGACGGCTAAGGAATCAGAACGGGGCATCGTGGATATGGAGACCCTTAAGATTACCAATGAATCCCTGATCACCACTCTGGACGAGGTGGTCCGCATTCAGACGGAAGGACGTCAGAAGAGAAGAGAGGCGGAGACAGAGCTGGCCCGTATGGAGGGCGAGTTAAAGCAGAAGCTTCTGCAGCTGAGCAATTAAACTTAACGAAGATTTTTGTTGTAACTCAATTCTGAACGTGCTATAATAATATAACACTTTACCTCGGCAAATTCCGGGAAGGTGATTCTTATAGTAAAGGAATGATGAAGATGGGGTTAGACCTGTAAAAACCACGTTGTTCATTGTCAAGAAGTATAGCGTGATTTATCGACTCCAAAGCCCTGGATGAAGATAAAAGGGAATGAATCGAATAAAATTTAAAATTTGGAGGAGAAAGACATGTTAAACTATCAGAGATATAAGCGGGTACCAGTAATCAATTATCCGGAGAGACAATGGCCGAACAAAGAGATTGAAAAAGCGCCGGTATGGTGCAGTGTTGACTTAAGAGATGGAAACCAGGCGCTCATTGAGCCCATGGTCGTGGAAGAGAAGATTGAGATGTTCAACCTTCTTGTGAAGCTTGGCTTTAAGGAGATCGAGATCGGATTTCCGGCTGCTTCTCAGATTGAATTTGATTTCTTAAGACAGCTCGTAGAAAGGAAACTGATTCCTGATGATGTGGTAGTTCAGGTTCTGGTTCAGTGCCGTGAGCATCTGATTAAGAGAACATTTGAGGCTATTCAGGGAATTAAGAAGGCGATTGTACATATTTATAACTCCACCTCCACTCTGCAGAGGGATGTGGTATTCCACAAGAGCAAAGAGGAAATCAAGGAAATTGCCATAGAAGGCACCGAGATGGTAAAGAAGTACATGGATGGGTTCGACGGAGAGGTTATCCTCGAATATTCACCGGAAAGCTTTACCGGAACAGAACTTGATTTCGCACTTGATATCTGTACGGCAGTACAGGATACATGGGGAGCGACTCCTGAGAAGAAGATCATTATTAATCTTCCTTCTACGGTAGAGATGACGACCCCCAACGTTTACGCAGATCAGATCGAGTGGATGGACCGTCACTTTAAGAACCGTGACAGCATCATTTTAAGTGTTCATCCCCATAACGACCGCGGCACCGGCATTGCGGCTACAGAGCTTGCGCTTCTTGCAGGCGCTGACAGAGTGGAGGGAACTCTGCTCGGCAACGGCGAGCGTACCGGCAACGTGGATATTCTGACCGTAGCATATAATATGTTCTCCCAGGGAATCAATCCTGAGTTAAATCTGGAGAATGTCCGCGAGATCGTGGATGTATGCGAGCGGTGCACCAAGATGGAGGTCGAACCGAGACACCCATACGCAGGAAAGCTTGTCTTTACCGCGTTCTCCGGTTCCCATCAGGATGCCATCAACAAGGGCATGCAGGCCATGCACGAGAGAAACCAGGAGTACTGGGAGGTTCCGTACCTTCCGATCGACCCGGCGGATATCGGCAGACAGTACGAGCCAATCGTGCGCATCAACAGCCAGTCCGGCAAGGGTGGTGTGGCCTTTGTTATGGATACCTTCTATGGTTTCAGGCTTCCGAAGGGCATGCACAAGGAATTTGCCGATGTCATTCAGGCGATTTCCGAGAAGCAGGGTGAGGTTGCGCCTGAGCAGATCATGGATGAATTCAAGAAGAACTACAGCGAACGCAAGGAACCGATCCATTTCAGAAAGTGCCAGATTACAGAGGCTGAGGATGATACAGAGTTCTCAACACTGGCGAAGGTACGTTATACCGATCACGGTGTGGAGAAGGTCTTTGAAGGAGTTGGTAACGGTCCTATCGATGCGGTTCAGAAGGGACTTGAAAAAGCACTGGGAATCGAAATTCGAGTTCTGGATTACAATGAGCATGCACTTACTTCCGGTTCCGGAGCTCAGGCGGCATCTTATATCCATCTGCTGGATGTGAAGACGGGACGCGCAACGTACGGCGTAGGCATCAGTTCCAATATTACGAGAGCTTCCATCAGGGGGATCTTCAGTGCGGTGAACAGACTGTTCTACTAAAGGAGATAAAAGAAGTCAGAGAGGTGCTGGATTCGTATAGGAATCAGTCCTGTCAGACAGTCAATTGAAAAAGAAAGTTTTATACTGCCCGGTTTGAACCGGGCAGTATTTTTTTGGTGCGCCCGGCGGCGCACGTTTCTAACCGGTGCAAGTCCGGAATCCGCCCGGTGGTGGGAAGGATATAGCCGAAGGCAAGGGTGTCCACCGTGAGGTGGAATCTGAAGGAAGCTGGATATGGG
>NZ_JANFYJ010000550.1:0-286 GCF_024460495.1 Hungatella sp. SL.1.14
AGCAGGTGTGCTTTTGGGATATTATGCACAAAGAAATTTTATTATGACAAAGAAAAAATTCTGGTCGATAAATATGATTGCTGCTGCCGAAGGCGTAATTTTTGTGATTTTTTCTGTGATATTTTCACCATTTTTTACAAAATTATTATACCCTACGGTTTTTGAACAGGCAGCGCATTACATATTTATAGCAAATCTGGAGGCGACGATTAGTACCGTGTGCAGTTTGACCCAGTCGTCAGTATTGAAGTTCGCTCCCACATGGCTTCAGATAATTAAAGAACTT
>NZ_JANFYJ010000551.1:0-286 GCF_024460495.1 Hungatella sp. SL.1.14
CGGATATCAGCCTGACAGGCAGCCGCATCATGCTTTACCGCGTCATGAGTCATCTGCTGGAAAATGCGGCGAAATACAACCGGGAGCATGGATCTGTCACGGTTGTCACAGGCAGGGACGGCGATGCTGTGGTGGTGGAGATTACAGACACGGGGATTGGAATCCCGGATGAAGAGCTTTCACATATTTTCGAGCCGTTTTACAGAGTGGACCAGTCGCGGTCCCGCGCCGTGGGAGGCGCAGGTCTGGGACTGTCGCTTGTTAAGGATATTGTGGAGAAGCATGG
>NZ_JANFYJ010000552.1:0-286 GCF_024460495.1 Hungatella sp. SL.1.14
CAAGCTTGATTCCCTTTAAGATTCCTGCGGTGATGGCAGCGGAGCTGGACACCTCCTCGTAACTGGTCGGATCATCGAGAACGGTATGCCACAATCCTGAGCTGCTCTGCAGCTTCTTTAACGTATGAACCTGGCTCTTATAGGTGTTCACAATAAATTCCCGGACACCTGCATCCAGACTGCCCTTAAACATTTCCAAATACTCGAGGATTCCCACCGTAAACCAGCTGTTTCCGTGGCACCAGAAGACGCCTCCGAAATTATCCCGCGTATTGAAGGTCCAGCC
>NZ_JANFYJ010000553.1:0-286 GCF_024460495.1 Hungatella sp. SL.1.14
CTGATTCAAAAACTGTCAGAAAATTCTACAGGATTTCTGTCAACCATCCAGGTGGCAATCACATTTGCCGGATTTTTTTCCAGTGCATCCGCCGCGACAGGTATATCGCAGATATTGTGGAACCGCATGGCGCAGTCAGGAATTCCTTATAGCCAGAGTATCGCCATGGTGCTGGTTACGATCATCCTGTCTTACTTTAATCTGGTGTTTGGTGAACTGGTACCGAAACGGGTTGCACTGCAGAAGGCTGAGGCATTCAGTCTGTTTGCGGTGAAGCCGATTGCCA
>NZ_JANFYJ010000554.1:0-286 GCF_024460495.1 Hungatella sp. SL.1.14
GAAGTGTTAGCGTAGCAGTGAATCTCAACACCTTCGTGGAACAGGGGAAACAGGTTCCGGGCGGTTTTTCCGGACTCGCCAAGCTGATTCAGAGGGTGGGGCTGGCCTTTTTTGGCGTGAAGATCTCCTTCACCTTCTTGAACGTGGTTTTCAACGCCATCCCTGCCGTCTGTGCCTACCGCATTGTCGGGAAAAAATTTACCATTTTATCCTGTGTGAGCCTCTTAACCGTATCCATTCTGGTTGACCAGCTGCCCGTGATCCCCATCACCGGAGACGTTCTTCT
>NZ_JANFYJ010000555.1:0-286 GCF_024460495.1 Hungatella sp. SL.1.14
GCAGAGGATGCTTCTGATGTCATACCAAATACGACAGAGACGGTACTGAGCGGCCAGAGTCTTAAAGATGCAGGGAAGGTACTTGGAAGAACGAGCCGCCCGGGTTATACATTTGGAGGCTGGTATACAGCAGAAAACGAAGGCGGGAAAAAGTTTGATGAAGTGTTTGCAATAAACGAAAACATGACCGTCTATGCGAAGTGGGCAGCAAATGAAAAAACGGCTATGAGGTCATGGAGGAGATGGGAAAAAGCGGACTTGTGTCGCGCATTCCGGTTATTGTTAT
>NZ_JANFYJ010000556.1:0-286 GCF_024460495.1 Hungatella sp. SL.1.14
GGCGGAAATGTTGCTTTTGACTGTGCGAGAACAGCAAAACGCCTTGGCGCACATGAGATTCATCTTGCCTGTCTGGAAGCAAGAGACGTTATGACAGCGGACGATGAAGAGATTGAACAAGCTCAGGAGGAGGGGATCTTCGTTCATCCGGCACAGACCTTCGAGCGGATTACCGGTACAGACAGTGTTACCGGCGTAGATTGTATGAATGTAAAATCATTTTCCTTTAATGAGAATAAGCAGGCAATAATAGAAAAAGAGGAAGGGTCTGAACACCACATCGATT
>NZ_JANFYJ010000557.1:0-286 GCF_024460495.1 Hungatella sp. SL.1.14
AGGATATATGGATAAACATCAGGTGTTAAAACAATATTTTGGTTATGATGACTTTCGTGACGGTCAGGAGGTTCTGATTGACAGTATTTTAAACGGCCGTGATACGCTGGGAATCATGCCGACCGGCGCCGGAAAGTCACTGTGCTTTCAGATCCCGGCGCTGATGATGGACGGGATTACCCTGGTGATTTCTCCGTTAATCACACTGATGAAGGACCAGGTGGAGGCGCTAAACCAGGCCTGGATCCATGCTGCCTATTTAAACAGTTCCCTGACGGCTTCCCAG
>NZ_JANFYJ010000558.1:0-279 GCF_024460495.1 Hungatella sp. SL.1.14
GCCTCCGATACCCTTTCGGAGGCGACCGCCCCAGTCAAACTCCCCACCTGACATTGTCCCCCGGCCAGGTCATGGCCGCAGGTTAGAAACCCAATACCGCAAGGGTGGTATCCCAACAATGGCTCCAGTAAGACTGGCGTCCTACCTTCTTAGCCTCCCACCTATCCTGTACATGCAGTACCGAATCCCAGTATCAAGCTGGAGTAAAGCTCCATGGGGTCTTTCCGTCCTGGCGCAGGTAACCAGCATCTTCACTGGTACTTCAATTTCACCGGGTGC
>NZ_JANFYJ010000559.1:0-279 GCF_024460495.1 Hungatella sp. SL.1.14
AAGATATTGTCAAGCGAAATGAGCGGATCGTCAAGTTCTTTGAGGAACAGAAGAACCGGGATACGCTGAATCGGATGCGGCAGCTTCTGGGCCAGCAGAGGAAGGAAGAGGAGTACCTGGATGGGGAGCGTGTGTACAAGCCGCGGGTAGGAAAGGGGTGAGGCCGTTGAATAAGGAGGTGCTGGAACAATATATAGATGCATGTGAATTAATCAAAGAGACAGAGGCAGATATTAGAAGAGTAAAAAAGCAACGCAAGACCATAGTGCAGGATAGAGT
>NZ_JANFYJ010000056.1:0-9815 GCF_024460495.1 Hungatella sp. SL.1.14
TTTCCCATTCGAGGGGAAAACCTGATAATAGCGTATCTGATAATGCTCATCTTTTTTACAAGAAAGTGAGGATTTATGGAAAATAATTTAAAAAATCAACATTATAAAAATATGAGTATAAAGCCTCAAATGGAAATATTAACATTTGAAGCGGAAAGCGTCGCCTATACCGTCTGCCAACATTACGGGCTTGACACGTCGGACTATTCTTTCGGCTATGTCGCCGGGTGGAGCAGCGGGCGGGAGCTGTCCGAGCTGAAAAGCTCCCTTGAAACGATACGCAGCGCAGCCGCCGAGATTATCAATTCCATAGACGCGAATTTTGCGGAGCTGCAAAAGGCACAGGACAAGGAGCAGACCGCCGGACAGGAGCAGCCCACCAGAGAGGGACAAGAAGCCGCGCCACAGCCGGAAGCCCCGAAAAAAGCAGATACAGCCGGGAAAGAAAAGCCGGAAGCAGCCCCGAAAGAAGCCTTTACCCCGGAAACGATTTACAGAGTGCGCCGGAACCCTTACAGCGACAGCCGGGAAAACAGCCACCTCTTGCAAGCCTATGTGACACAGGAGAACGGGCGGGCGAAAATGGGCGACGTGCTTTATACGGGAACGCCGGAGAAATGCCGCGAGCTTATGGGGCAGCTCAAAAGCGGCGAGCTGACCGAGGGCGACGTAAAGCAGCTTTACGCAAAGGCACAGGAAACGGCGCAGACCACCGGACAGGACAAGGACACCTTTTCCATTTACCAGATAAAGGGCGGGGACGAAACAAGGGACTTCCGCTTTGAGCCTTACGACCGCCTGCAGGCGGCGGGAAATGTGGTTGATAAAGCGAACTATGAGCTTGTCTATTCCGCGCCCCTTGCGCCGGAAACTTCCCTTGAAGATATTTATACCCGCTTCAATATCGACCACCCAAAAGATTTTAAGGGACACAGCCTTTCCGTTTCGGACGTGGTAGTGCTTCATCAGAACGGACAGGACACCGCGCATTACGTTGACAGCGTAGGCTTCCGGCAAGTGCCGGAGTTTTTACAGGAGCAGAAGCAGCTTACCCCGGACGAGCTGACAACGGGCGAAACAATCCAGACACCGAGGGGGACTTTCCATGTGACCGCCATGAGCCGGGAGCAGATAGAAGCCGCCGGATATGGCTTTCACCACCAGTCGGACGACGGAAAGTATCTGATTATGGGGAACGGGACGCGGGCGTTTGCTGTTGCCGCAGAGCAGCCGGAAAAGGCAAACCCCTTGAAGCATATCGAGGACACCGTAGAGCAGAACGACAACAACTTTGACGGTATCATCAACAACACCCCTACCGTTGACGAACTGGAAGCAAAGGTTAAGGCGGGAGAAACAATTTCCCTTGTTGACCTGGCTAACGCGGTCAAAGCCGACAAAGAGCGCGGCAAGGAAGCGAAGCCGGAAAAGAAGCCCTCTATCCGGGCGCAGCTTAGGGCTGACAAGGAAAAGGCGCAGAAGAAAAACGCAAAGCAGAAATTACAGGATTTGGAAAGGAGCTGACCCATGCCGAAACAGAGTAAATTTGAGAACGTGGATTTGTTCGCTTCCCTCAATGCGGTTATGAAGCAGAACACAGGCTTTTACCAGAGCGACTTGGAGATTGACAAGGAGATTATCGCAAAGGCGGCGGCAAGCCCCCGCAAGGAGGACAAGACCCTTTTGTGGTTCTGCCGCCCGTCCGGGACGCATTGCTTCCGGGAGCGCGACGTTTTCCTCAAAGACACCGCGCCCCACAACACATGGCGTTTCTACATGGAGCAGACGAGCGACCGCGTCCTTGCCTATGCAATCGAGCTAACGGGGACGGAGCGCGGGAAAATCAAGGGCAATCTGTACGAACTGGACTACGCTAAACATTATGAGCGCGTCAAGGAAAAGGAGCTGCCCGCCGATACGGTGAAGCTGATTTATGAGCATGGGGAACGGGAGATACCCGCCGGACAGTTTTTCAACGGCAATCCCGATTATGAGCTTGGAAAGTTTGAACGCTTTGAAGCCGTACCCAACGACCCGGACGCGCTGCAATCGCTCTTACAGGAAGAACGGCGCAGCCGGGAGCAGCTTCCGCCGGGGGATTTCAAGGCGCATATCGCCGCATTGCGGGACGGGCTGATTGAAACGGAAGCGCGGCGCATTGTACGGGAAATGAAGCGGCACGACACGCCGAACAGCCCCAACAAGACCCATTTCATGGTAGAGCTTTCCCCGGCGTTCATGCAGCTTGCAGCCACAAAGGACACTGACCGCCTTTTCTCCATGCTGCCCTACAAGACCCTTGCCTTTTCCAAAATCGAGGGCAGACATGGGACGTATGCGCTGATTGACAAGGGGGAGAACCGGGACAGGAAGATAAGGAAGCCCCGCCCCTCTATCCGGGCGCAGCTTAAAGCAGACAAGGCAAAGACCGCCCCGAAAAAGGCGGCGGCAAAAACAAAAAATCACGATATGGAGGTATGAGCATGATTAGACTGACTGTTGAAGAAACAAACCTTTTGAGCATTTACAACGAGGGCGGCAAGCGGGCTTTGATTGAGAATGTCAACGCCGCGCTGCCCTACATGGACGCGGATATGCGGGAGCTTGCAAAGCGCACCCTTTCCAAAGTGGACGCTTTGACCGAAGCGGAATTTGCAGAGCTTCCCATTTACGCCGCTGATGAAGTATGAACGGGGTTAAGCGGCTGACGCCGCCCCAGAGCCGGAAAGTCAACGCCCTTGTGCGCCGGACGTGCTGCAATTATGATAACGGGAACTGTATCTTACTGGACGACGGGGACGAGTGCGTTTGTCCGCAGCTCATTTCCTATTCGCTTCTCTGCAAGTGGTTCCGGGCTGCGGTGCTTCCCGCCGACAGGCTACTCTATGCGGAGCTTTACCAGACAGGGGACAAGAAGAAGTGTACCGAGTGCGGCGCGTTCTTTGCGTCAACCTCTAACAGTGTCAAATACTGCCCCGTCTGCCGGAAGCGTATCACCCGCAGACAAGCTGCCGAGCGCATGAGGAAAAGACGCACCCCTGTTACGCAGTAGGTGCGGAAAATCCCTTGATTTACAGGGCTTTCCGGGCGTGAAAATCGGATAGGCGATACTTTATACCTTTACCCCCGAAAATGGCGTTCTACTGCGTAACATTCACGAAAACAGCACCCATAAAAAGACAGGGCGCGGAAGTCATATACTGGCTTCCGCGCCCTGTTCTTTTTTTGCCTATCTGACATTTCCCTTTTCCATTTCTTCAAGCGGGAACTGCGGGAGGGCTTCTATCAGCTTCTTTGTGATAGACTGGCGCATATCTTCGTTGATTTCCTGTTTCGTGCTTCCGTCTGGCTGTCTGACCGCTACCGTCGATAGCCTGTCGATTTCGTCCTTGTAGCAATCCACGACTTTCTCCACCGCCCATTTCTCCCCGGCAACGGCGGCGCGTATGGTTTCATATTCCGGCATTTTCTGGTTTTCCATGCTCAACGCTCCTCTGCTTTTTGATAGCCCTATCATAGCACAGCGGCGGGGATTTTGCTATCCTTATCCGCGTTCTGTTTCCTTTTCCCGTTCCGGCTGTCTGTCTGCCTGTAAAATGCTGTCAATGTTCTGCTTGATAATATCATATTCCCGGACTTTCTTTTTCAATTTTCCATAGTCGGCGTAAAGGGCTTCTTTCTGCGCTTGGAGGGCTTCATACTCCGATTGCAGCGCGGCGAGGTTCGGGAGCTTCGCAATGCCCGCCGCTTTCAGTGACCTTACGGCGGCTTCATGGAGGATAATTGCCTGTTCCTGTCCGGCGCGGTACTTCTCCCTGTTCCTTGCCTTGCGGTATGCGTCATAGACAGGCTTTGTCTTTTGATAGGTGGAAACATTCTTGATAAGCACCGCCATTTCCGCAAGCCGCTTTTCGGCGTTCTTCAATGCGTCTGCCGCCTGTCCGCTTTCCGCTGCCATTTCCTCAATCCGGCTGACTAAATCCGCGTACTGCTCAATCTTATGTTCCGTCAAGAAATTCATTGTTTTAGCTGCCTGTTTCAGATTGTGGATTTTCGCCCACTGTTCATAGCCCTTACTCTGCGCTGCCTTGATACTGTTCTCAATGTCGATAAGCAGCGACACGCCGCGCTGCTCTCTGGGAGCTTTCGCCACCTTTGTCCGTCTGCCCGCTATCCGTTCCCTTACGGCTTCCTCTGTATAGTCTGCGCCGAGGGTTTTAAGGCGGGTGAAGCGTTCCTGTCCGGGGGCGCGGCATGATACATATTTCCCCGGCTTTATCTCATAGCCCGCCGCCTGTAACCGCGTTAGCAATTCCTCAAAACTGGAAACTTGGGGGATAAGCGCGTCAACAGTGGTTTTCAGCTTGCCTTTCCAACTTGTACCCGTCTTTTCTGCCTGGTACTCCGCATAGCTCTTTCCCTTGCTGCCCTTGCCGGGGACGACAACGGACAAGCCATTTTCCCGGCACAGCTTGTCGCTCATGTTCCGTATGCCGTAATAGCTCCTTTTGTTGGAATTGTATTTATGGTGGTCTACAAAGTTCACCGCGCAAAAAATGATATGGTTATGGACGTGTCCTTTGTCAATGTGCGTCGTGAGTACATACTCATGCTGCCCCTTTGTTACCGCGTCGGCAAGCTGCTTTCCGATTTCATGGGCTTTCTGATAATCGACTTCCCCCGGCTCAAAGGACTGTATCAGATGAAAGGCTAAATTGTTCCCCTTTTGGAGTGCTTGCGACAGGGTATATTCAAACTCAATATCTGCCGTTTCATAGGAGCAACCGAAAGAGGACACAAGCATTTTCCCGTCCGTCTTGTCCGGGTTTTCGATATAGTCAAGGGCTTTGCTTAGAGTGCTTTTAATAGGCTTAATCTTTGTAACCGCCATATCTCCGCAAGCACCCCCTTTATTTCCTCTATGTCCTCTTGGTATGCGTTCCCCGTCGCGTTTACGCGGCGTGCTATCTGGTTGACGTTGACACCGATTTTCTGTATCTCTGCGGTCATAGCCTTTATATCGGCGTGGTCTATCTGAATGATATACCCGTCAATGGCAATCTTCCGCAGATACGCCGCCATGTTCCGGGTGGGTACGAGCTTCATTTTTTCCAGTATTAAATCCCGTTCCGCTTCCGTCACTCTGAATTTGATTTGCACTGTCCTTTTGCGTCCGTCCATGTGTTCGCTCCTTTCCTTTCCGTTCCGAGGGTTTGGGACACTTCCCAACAAGCAATTTTCAACCGACGCGCCGCAGCGCGGGAGGGCGAAAATACGGAAGTGGTACCCGCTTCCTATGCTTGCTACGAATGTTTTTATCCTTTAGGCTCTTATCACCTACTACGGAGAAAAAGCGATTTTGCCAAACTTACGCAAAAGAAAAACGCTGCAACCTCAAAAAAGATTACAACGCTTTCTAAATCCTGTTCAGTTTTAAGTCGGACATTCCTATTCGCCCTCTTTTTCGACTTCGGAAATCTCCTTTGCCGTTGCGGTTACAATCCGTATGCCTGTATCGCTCATACCGTCAAGAAGCGCGTCAAGCTGCCGCCGCTGCGTGTTCTTCTCCGGCGGCGTTTCTAAAAGGAATTGGTCTACGGATATATGGTAACGCTGTATCAGCTCAAAGAATATCTGTAAACTTGGGTGCTGCCCCTTGTTCTCAATGTTCGCAAGGTAGCGCGGCGAGATAAACATTTCGTCGCCTACTTTCTTGCGGCTCTCCTTGCATCCCTCACGCGCTGCCTTTATCGCTGCCCCAAAAGCCTTAAAGTCGTATCGTGGTACTGGTCTTTTTGCCATAGTTATTCACCCTATTACATTTTACTGTTCCCCTTTCTTCTTGGATATGTCTACGTAGTTCTATCAGTTAGCCAAAATAATTCATATATATATATGTTGACAACAAGCTGCTTTTGTATATAATATTATATAAAAGGGGGGGAATGTTTATGTTACATAGCATGCGTATTCGATAAGCATTGAAATCAAAAAAGATTTTTCCCATTTTCAATATGGGCTTTTTTGTCATGCTTATTTTGCGTATGCTATACAACAAAACTAACGACGTATAGACATAGTATAAAAACTATGCCTTAATTTTGTTGTAGTATTATATGTATAAATGCAGGTCAATGCTCATGTTGAGAATTGACCTGCATTTTTTTGCGCAAAAGGAGAAATATTATGCTTGAAAAATATTGGATAAAATGTCCAATTTGTAACGGAAAGACGAGGGTTCAAGTATTTTATAATACGGTATTAAGAAATTTTCCTCTTTTCTGCCCTAAATGTAAATTAACGCATATCGTTGATGTTGAAAAACTAGAAATCATAATCAAAAACTCTGAAAAACAAACTTTTTAATTTTGAAAAGGAAGGATATTTAAATGAAACACTTACCTAAAAGTACACCTACGGAAATATTGAATGACCCATACGGATTTACTTACAAAGAAATGTCGGAAGTAATTGGAGAGGATAAAGCAAGAGCCTTATATACGGAATTGTATAAACAGCCATTTCACAAAGAAAATCTATCAATATCAACAAAAAAAGTCTATAAAAGTAGCGATACTGAAAAGTATGTTTATGAATTGAAAGATAACAGGTATATTGAAACGGTTTTTATTAAACGGCGAGATGGTGGGACTGTTTGCGTAAGTACGCAAGTTGGTTGTTCTGTTGGCTGTATTTTTTGTGAGTCCGGACGCAATGGTTTTGTTCGTAATCTAACACCGTCTGAAATTGTGCAGCAGGTTGTATTGATACGTCAAAAAGTAAATCGTATCGTTTTTATGGGAATGGGAGAACCTTTATTCAATTACGACAACTTGATTGCAGCAATCCATATTCTTCGAGATAGAAATGGACTTAACTTTCCAACCGACGGCATTACCGTATCAACAGTTGGTCCAGTTAATCAATTAAAAAAATTGCGCGAAGAACATCTAAAAATTCAGTTGACAATATCTTTACATGCAGCAACACAGGCTGCGAGAAACTGTATCATTCCTCATATGCACATGTACGCTATTGAAGATGTTGTTAAGCAAGCATTGTCCTATTCTCAAAGGCATAATCGAAAAGTGGTATTTGCGTATTTGCTTTTACCAGGTATAAATGACCGTTCCTCAGATATAAGGCAACTTGCAAAATGGTTTAAGGGCAAAAATGTTATGATTAACGTGCTGCAATACAACCCGACGAGTAATTCAAAAATTAGAGCACCACAAAAACAAGAAATGGTTGCGTTCAAACATCAATTAGAGCAAACAGGACTTGAAGTTACCATGAGAGTTTCTCATGGTAGAGAGATTAAAGCAGCTTGTGGACAGTTAGCTAATACATATAATAAAGCCAAAAAACAACAGAAATAATTTAATTAAAAGAGCCAGACGCACAGACGCAGAGCCGATAATATGCAGTTTGAAATACTGCTGTTATCGGCTCTTTTTTGATTTTAATTTGTGCCCCTAATAACCATATTGGAGCAAAATCAGAACTGTTGCTTGTCGTTCTTTGATTTCCGCAGCAGCTTTGAAAAATCAAAGCCGCCGTTTCTTTTTATCTTCTAATGAAATGACGCGGTATCACTGTTGAAATCGGCGGCTAAAGGAGGTAGCCGCCATGAAGCAAAAAGCATTCCCTCAAGGTATTCCCCGAAATCGCTTGTCCAATGGTAAAACCGCCTGTTGGAATTAAAGTCTGCCCTGTCGTCAATACGGATTTGTTCGATGGTAGCTTCATCAACTCCATGTTCCCGCAACACTTTTTCCTCGGCTTCTTTCCAGATACGCCACTTCCTGTCCTCACGTCCGTTGTTATATGCCATTCTTTTTTCCTCCAATCAATCTGAATCTTTGAAAACATAAAAATCCAGATTGAAAGGCGGCGAACGACACTTAACACCAATAATAGTCCTGCGGCACTTTCCAACCAAAAACGACAAAAGAAAAACCGCAAAGGCTTTGTGACCTTTACGGTTATGGGAAATACTAATTCTGTTGTATGGAGATTGTACTTCTACCTTCATGGTGGGAAGTACCGTTGCACTGGCAGGGATTTTTTTAACTGGCTTCCCGCCATTCCCTGATGTGCTATGTATAAATAAACTTTGCTTTATATAAGCAGATGGGCAACCGCCCGAAAAAAGGAACATAAAAACCCTCCAAATTTAAAAACAAATTCAGAGGGTAATTTAGGGTATAACAAAATAACCCACCCGAATATCGTTTTTTTTATTTGGTGAGTTTGTTCTTTCAAATACGAAACAAAAAGAGCCGATGATTCGTGAATTGTTCCACAATTTCATCGGCTCTGCGTCTTAAGCGTCTGGCTCTTTGATGACAGTTATCTTCAAGTTGTCAACTTTAATCAATCTTTCTTGTCTGCATTTTGGACAATAAAGGGGATAATTCTTCAAAACAGTGTCCTTCCTAATTTTATTACGGGTTTTGCTCCCACAAACAGGACATAATATCCATTCGCATTTCATCATAATTAGCTTCTAATCCTTTCAAATCTCATTTTATACGACTTATGCAAGCTGTTAGGCTAACTTGTGGAACATATGCCGAACCTTATCTATACGGCTATTCGGGCGGCGGGGTTGGCAAATAAGTTTACCAGTAGCTGGCTGGTATCCTTTTAACTCTGTCAAGCAGACTCCCTGCCCATTTGTGAAATAAGTTAAATCGTTCCTGTATTCTTGAATACATCTGGCAGGGATTTCTCCTTTCAGAATGACCTCGTCATTCTTTATCTGGGTACTTACAATATCTGCACAATACCTTGGGGCATCATGATACGCCCGTGAGAGATATTCCTGCGGTGCATAAGTTTCAAAGTGGAGATATGGCTCTAATAGTTCTGTCCCTGCTTTTTTTAAAGCCTGCTCCAATACGATAGGGGAAAGCAGCCGAAAGTCTGCGGGGGTACTTACAGGACTATAATACAATCCATATTCAAAACAGATTTTACAGTCTGTCACTTTCCATCCATACAGCCCCTGCCCGCAGCCATAGAGAACCCCCTCCATAACCGCATTTTGGAACGATTGGTTTAAATATCCAAGTGAAACTCTGCTTTCATACTGCACTCCGCTTCCAATAGGGAGCGGCTCTATAGACAACCCGACAGAAGCCCAGAAAGGGTTTGGCGGGACTTCTATGTGGATGGTATATTCTGCTTTTCTAAGCGGTCTTTCCATATATATAACAGTAGGCTCTTTTATTTCTGCCTCCACATGATATTTTTCCTCAAGGATGGCACAAATGACTTCCATCTGCACTTTCCCCAAAAAAGAAAGTATAATCTCATGCGTTGTAGTATCCACATAATATTTTAAAAGAGGGTCGCCATCTGAAATTTCTGTAAGTGCCCCAAGCAATATTTCCCGCTGTTCAGATTTCTTTGCTGCAATCGTTGTTTGGAGCATAGGGAGAGGATTTTCAATAAATGTTCTCTGCGGCAACAGCATTTCGTTCCCCAAAATACTGTTTAGCTGCAAAACATCATTTGGTAAAATTACAATATCACCAGAGCAGGCTGTATCGGATGAACATAATTCACCGTTTGTCGGAACACACATCTCTGTGATTTTTATTTTCTCTTTTTCAGATATTCTAATAACATCCCTCAAATGCAATGTTCCGCTATATATACGCACGTAAACAAAACGCCGCCGTTTCTCCGAATATTCAATCTTAAAAACCTGCCCGCATAGTTCAGATTGACCTTCAGGCGTTGATGAATAAAACTTACTGGCAATCACTTCTATAAGCTGCCGAATCCCAAGATTGTTTTTAGCGCTT
>NZ_JANFYJ010000560.1:0-276 GCF_024460495.1 Hungatella sp. SL.1.14
TTGTTGGAGAATCGTAAAACTTCCATTCGCATGTTTAGTATAGCACGTTAACAGGTGCTTGGCAAGGGGAAAAGGGGAAGCATACAGCTGATTATGTGAAGTTAAGGTGTACTGTTTGAATAAAAACATTACGAAAATCGAAAAAGTTGATTTTTGGAGAAGAAAGGTATTGCCAGAACTCTCTGGAAATGATATAATCAGGCTGCTCGTATTATATATCTTATATCTTTCTGGCACGCCCAGTAAGAGCATTCATGCAAAGCCGCTCAGTATCCC
>NZ_JANFYJ010000561.1:0-276 GCF_024460495.1 Hungatella sp. SL.1.14
ACCCCATCCCTATTTTACCACAAAAAGCTAAAAAAGGCTATATATTAAAACAAAATATTTGACAAAAAAATATAAGCCAGTAGCGGCTTAGTGGCTAATTTTCTATGATTAGGGTGTCAAAGACCCGAGTTCACGGCATGCCTTCTTTATGAATATTGATGAGGAAGCGCATGACATGAGAAAAGGACCTTTCGTTTCACGGAAATTCCCATCTCATAAAACGTGTAAGCTTACGCATGCTTTACCTTGACGCGGCATACTTTTTCAGTGTATGAT
>NZ_JANFYJ010000563.1:0-274 GCF_024460495.1 Hungatella sp. SL.1.14
TACTTCAAGCAGAAGTTATTTGGCAGTTCCAGTGAACGGCGCAGTGATCTGCCCGGCCAGTTAAGCCTTTTCTCCGGATCCGGTTCCGGGGAGGAACCATTGCCGGAGCTCATTGAGCCGGAGTTCACCGAAGTTAAGACCAGCAAGCAGGAACGTAAGCCCAAAGCGGACTATGATGAGATGTTCGCAAATCTTCCAATCCACTATGAAGAAGTAAATACGTTGTCCGAAGAAGAGAAGCAGTGCCCTGAGTGCGGAGCCGGCATGATCCCGA
>NZ_JANFYJ010000564.1:0-272 GCF_024460495.1 Hungatella sp. SL.1.14
GTGAAATTGAAGTACCAGTGAAGATGCTGGTTACCTGCGCCAGGACGGAAAGACCCCATGGAGCTTTACTCCAGCTTGATACTGGGATTCGGTACTGCATGTACAGGATAGGTGGGAGGCTAAGAAGTGCGGACGCCAGTCTGCATGGAGCCATTGTTGGGATACCACCCTTGCGGTATTGGGTTTCTAACCTGCGGCCATGACCTGGCCGGGGGACAATGTCAGGTGGGGAGTTTGACTGGGGCGGTCGCCTCCGAAAGGGTATCGGAGGC
>NZ_JANFYJ010000565.1:0-271 GCF_024460495.1 Hungatella sp. SL.1.14
TTTCCGTCATACGTTACTTCCCGGCCTTCCGCACTTACACGGTTTCCTTCCGCCTCTGTAATCGTCAGCGTACCTGGTACGATGCCCACCCTATAGTTCGGGTTTTTTGTATACTCTGCCGTCAGGCCGATCTCGTCTCCAACATTGTTCTTATTCTCGTCTCCGGCTGCCCTTACATAGCTTACCTTTCCAAGGTCGCCTTCCTTTACCACTGCTCCGCTGCTTACCAGGTCATCATAGTTTCCTGTAAACTCCGGATCCTTAGTTCCAT
>NZ_JANFYJ010000566.1:0-271 GCF_024460495.1 Hungatella sp. SL.1.14
ATGCCTTGGCACTAAGAGCCGATGAAAGACGTGATAAGCTGCGAAAAGCTTCGGGGAGGAGCAAATATCCTTTGATCCGGAGATATCTGAATGGGGAAACCTGGCTGAGCAAACCTCAGTCGGCGTAACGTGAATCCATAGCGTTACGTTGGGAACCCGCTGAACTGAAACATCTAAGTAGGCGGAGGAAAAGAAAGAAAACTCGATTTCCAGAGTAGCGGCGAGCGAAATGGAAGGAGCCTAAACCTGGGTGCGTGCACCCAGGGGTTAT
>NZ_JANFYJ010000567.1:0-270 GCF_024460495.1 Hungatella sp. SL.1.14
ATGCCTTGGCACTAAGAGCCGATGAAAGACGTGATAAGCTGCGAAAAGCTTCGGGGAGGAGCAAATATCCTTTGATCCGGAGATATCTGAATGGGGAAACCTGGCTGAGCAAACCTCAGTCGGCGTATGGTGAATCCATAGCCATACGTTGGGAACCCGCTGAACTGAAACATCTAAGTAGGCGGAGGAAAAGAAAGAAAACTCGATTTCCAGAGTAGCGGCGAGCGAAATGGAAGGAGCCTAAACCTGGGTGCGTGCACCCAGGGGTTA
>NZ_JANFYJ010000568.1:0-270 GCF_024460495.1 Hungatella sp. SL.1.14
CAGCTCCGTTCTCTTCTGTATACCAGCCTCCAAATGTATAACCCGGGCGGCTCGTACTTCCAAGTTCTTTTCCTGCATTTACAAGACTCTGGCCGCTCAGCACCGTCTCCGTCGTATTCGGAAGCACCTCTGCTGCATCTGCCGCTGCCTTGTCATACGTCAGGGTTACTTCAGCATTTGCTGTCCATTTCGCATAGACAGTCATGTTTTCTGCTATTACATAGGCTGCATCGAACTGTTCTCCAGCTCCATTCTCTTCTGTATACCAGC
>NZ_JANFYJ010000569.1:0-269 GCF_024460495.1 Hungatella sp. SL.1.14
CGGAAGCACCGCTGCTGCATCTTCTGCTGCCTTATCATACGTCAGGGTTACATTAGCATTTGCTGTCCATTTCGCATAGACGGTCATACTTTCTTCTATTACGTAGGCTGTGTCAAACCGCTGCCCGTTTCCATTCTCTGCTGTATACCAGCCTCCAAATGTATAACCCGGGCGGCTTGTGATTCCAAGATCTTTTCCTGCATTCGCAAGACTTTGGCCGCTCAGCACCGTCTCCGTTGCATTTGGCTGTACTTCTGCTGCATCTGCCG
>NZ_JANFYJ010000057.1:0-5149 GCF_024460495.1 Hungatella sp. SL.1.14
TATCCAGCTTCCTTCAGATTCCACCTCACGATGGACACCCTTGCCTTCGGCTATATCCTTCCCACCACCGGGCGGATTCCGGACTTGCACCGGTTAGAAACGTGCGCCGCCGGGCGCACCAAAAAACCGGCGGCCCATCCAGTCAGACGGACAGCCGCCGGTGTAAGCGCCTTTTACCGATAACCGGCGATTTCCAGGTATTTCAGTTCCAGAATATCGTCCATGGTGATATCCGGATTGGACAGCAGATCATTGGTCTTCATAAATTCCAGAACCTCGCCCAGAACACGCAGATCCTGCCCTGTTAAGTTGATTCCGAAATTGGAACCGCCGTACATGGTAGAGAACCATGCTTCCTCGCGCTGAGTAATCTCTGCCAGTGTGGTAAATGCCGTTTTCTGATTTTCTTCGCTCTCTGCCATCCAGTCGTCAACTCGCTGGACCGCCCTCAAAACCTTGGCAGTGATTTCCGGATACTTCTCACAGAATTCGGTGCGTCCCACAAACGCGCTGATCTGGCAGGTCTCGCTGACAACGCCGTCAGCCAGCACATGCACGTCGCCGGCGTCAATCATGGAGCTGAATTTTGCCAGCTGGTCAGCCGCACCCTGTACTTCGCCTGAAGCGAGAAGTGTCACCGTGTCGTTGGTGTTGACCAGTTCGATGTCATCCTCGGTAAGTCCCATGGAATGTAAGTATGTTAACAGCAGATAGTGGGCGCTGGTTCCCACAGAGACGGCTATCTTCGCCCCCTTAAGTCCCTCAGCATCCGTGATATCTATATCTGCCACCAGCGGATACATGGTTTCCGTATCGCAGTTGCGGCCGATAATCTTATAACCGTACTCTGCGGAAATACCAGCAATTGCCGCCTGCTCGCCAAATTCTGCGAAATCCAGATCACCGGAAGCAAATGCCTCGGAGATGGCCGGTCCATTCTGAAAATAGTCCATAGTAAAGGTCACATTGCTTCCCTCAAATTCTTCCTGCAAATATCCCAGATTGTATGCAAGATTTAGCGGGAACTGACTGTTGATATCCCCCAGATGAATCTCAATCGGTTCGCCGTCATATACGTAGCCGTCGATGGAGCTCTCCTTCGCCGCTGCCGTGGTGTCCTCTGACTCGGTTTTTTCGGCCCTTGTCTCTTCCGTCCTGTCTTCCTTTGTGTCCGTTTCCGCGGAAACAGTTGTCTGCGGAGCCGTGTCTTTTCCCGCTCCGGCTGAGCATCCGAACAGTGCTGCTGCCATACAGATTGACAGACCGATAGATAATACTTTTTTCATGTTGCGTTCCTCCTCTTTTTGTGTGGTTGTTGGCGGCTGTACAGCCGGGCGTGTTACAGTTTGAGCAGCTTCGCTGCATTATTGTAAAAGAAATCCGGCATTACAGATTCTTTTAAACCGCAAGTTTCGTAAAACCTGGCAGTATCCATGATATTGAGAATGGGATAGGCCGTACCAAACAGCATCTGGTGTTTCATCAGCGTATTGGCCGCTTTAATATAATCCCCGCTTCCCGCTCCGGTTAATCCATACATATCCGGAACAATGTAAATATTGGGCGAATTAAACGCCATGGCCATTACCTCTAAATGCCACGGCCATCCCCCATGGCCCACGATGATTTTCAAATCCGGAAACCGGTGAAGTACGCTCCCCAGCTGGCGCACCGTATCCGGATCCACCACGGGAAGGAGCTTGGCACTGTAGCTTACAAACAGAGCAAGATCCTCTCTCTCCAGTTTCTCATACATGGGAAATGCAACCGGATCATCAAACGCGTAGGGCTTCGGCTGGTAGGTGGGCTCTATACTGACTCCCCGGATATCCCACCGGTCCCGGCAGCGGTCAATCTCGTAAAGAGCCTTATCTCCGTCCGTCGGATCAATATAGGGAAAGATCATAAAACGCCCGGGATATCTCGATGTCAGCGGAAACATCCCCTCGCTGTCCACCCCCAGATTCTTCCTTCCGGGTACCACAGAGAGTTCAATGTGTGCCAGATCCATTTCTTTTACAAACTGCTCCAGATTCCCCGTACGCTGCGATTCGGAGACGGTCATATCAAACGCGTCTGCGAGCCGGGCGAAATGCGCCTGTTCATTCTGGAACATGGTCAGATAATTTCCGTAGGGCGGGCGTACCCTGAAATCAATTTTTTTATACACTTCAGTACTCCTATACAACTATTCATATTAAATTTGCTGAACTTAGTATATAATAAAGGGAAGAAAAAGAATATGAGATTTCTCATATTTTTATGAATTTCAGGAGGTGTTCCATGAAGAACGCAGAGAGTCCGGCTGTAACCGACCGGATTTTGAAAGAACATGACTTTGACAGCCATTTTTCCTTTGATATCCGTCCCCATATCCGTGTCACAGAGTACGAAAAAGGCGAATACATTATCCGCAACACGGATCAGCTGACAAGAATTCTCTATCTGATTCAGGGGACGGCAAAACTGTATGGCTTCCACAAAAACGGCCGGCAGTCGCTCATTAATTTCTTTACGCCGTTCAGTCTTTTCGGCGTACCGGAACTGTTTGAGGAGAACAAACGCCCCTATCCCCTGGTGGCACAGACAAAGTGCCGCTTTATCGAAATTGATACGAGGGGATGCCGTGCCGGCCTTCTTCAGGATGCACGGTTTCTGAGATTCTGCTGCAGTATGGCGTTAAAACAGAACGTCACCCAGAATCGGAAATACATGAGTCTGACCGCCTATCCCAGCCGCAACAATTTTGCCGCCTGTCTGCTTCTTCTCCAGAACGGCGGACTGCTGTCCGTGAAATACACCGAGATTGCGGAGTACTTAACGATTTCCTATCGTCACCTGATGCATTTAATCTCCACCATGTGTGAAGAACAGATTCTGGAACGCGTGCCGAAGGGCGTACGAATCCTGGACTGGGATAAGGTGCGGGAGCTGGCGGAAGAGATCCGGGAAGAGGAATAGGAATAAGAGGCCAGGAGATGAGAAACAGCCTGATTGCAGGCAAGGGAAAAGGGACTGCTCACGAATTGTGAGGCAGTCCCTTTTCTGTAAATGCTTCTATAAGCTATTTCACTGTAATTCGTCCCTGGCCGTGCGGGTCACCGTAATCAGCGCCTACATTACCGCCCAGATTGGTATTGATGTATGCGGAGAGAATGTCCACATCCGTCATAACCTCGTCCCTGGTAATATTCGCACCGGCAAACATGGTCATTCCGTCGCCGCCGGATTTCAGCATATAGTTGTGGGAAGCGACTGTGTAGGTCCTGTTTATATCCAGGGCTTCCTCCCCTACCTTGATATCGGTTACGCGGTAAGCACCTCCGACTTTTAAGAAGTTCCCCTTCTCATCGGTCTGTACCGTAGACGGCACAGAGGTATCGATGGTATAGGAAAGGCCTGATACCTGAAGGAATCCGCCGTTTTCATCCGGGCAGTTTCTGGAAGCCATCTCCAGAGCGTCTTTAATCTGCTGGCCCTTCACTTCCACGACACATCCCATGTTGCCGTATGGGAATACAGCCAGTGTGTCATTGTATGTAATATTGCCTGCCGCTATGTTGGCCCGGATGCCTCCGCCGTTGGATAAGCCTATATCGGCTCCCAGTACGAAGCGGTATGCATCTGCGGTCAGGTCGCCCAGATTCGTCTCGGCACTTCTCACGGCACGCTCTCCCGTCGCCGGATCATTGACGGTCAAATCTACATCACTGTGCCCCAGCACTGCCTTTAACGTCTCATTGTACTGCGCCTGAATTCCTTTGATGAACTGATCGGTGTCATAGTCCACATTTTTCCCATCCTCCGTGACGGCACTTCCGCCAGGAAGAGTGAGCTGCATGCCGATCGTCAGCATATCAGGATTTTTAATCTTATCTCTGTTGGCATCGTAAATCTCTCTCCAGCGGTTATAGGAGCCCAGCTCTCTCTTTGCAATTCTGCTTAAGGAATCTCCTGATTTCACCGTATATCCCCTGGAAACGCCTCCTGCCTCTACCTTGGAGATCAGTTCTGTTGTGATCGTTCCGTCTTTTTTAATCGTCATCTTTCCGATATCCTGAAGCTTCGTACCGGTCTGAGTAAGTATAATATCTTTACCATCTTTGTTCTTCACAACCTTTGATGGAACCGTCTCGTGTGAATGGCCGTCGATTACGGCATCAATCCCGTTGGTATTCTTAATGACACTGTCAGAAGACCAGCGCTCCGTGGTTCCATTCTCCCCCAGATGGCCGACGAGAATCACGTAATTGGCTCCATCCGCCCTTGCCGCATTCACACTGGACTGAATCTGGTCATAGAGCTTCTGTCCGCTCTCATCTTCACAGAAACTGTAGATATAGTTTCCGTTTGCATCCTGGAAATACGCCGGTGTGGACTTCGTAAAGCTTTCCGGTGTGCTGGCACCCACAAGGGCAACCTTCGTATCGCCGTATGTCATCATCTTGTATGGTGCAAATACGGTCTGTCCGGTCCGCAGGTCCATGAAGTTGCAGGAATAGTAACCACAGCTCAGTTTTGCCGCCAGTTCCAGGAAACGCGGCATGCCGTAATCGAATTCATGATTCCCCGGTATGGCAAAGTCATAGCCAACCTTATTCATGATATCAATTAAGTAGCCTCCATCGGAAAGTGTTCCGATCGGCGCGCCCTGAATGGCATCGCCGGCGTCAACAAGGACAACGTACGGTGTCTGCTCGAGCATCTGCTTCTTATACAACGCCAGCCCGGCATATCCGATGTTGTCGTCAACACCGCAGTGAACATCATTGGTATACAGCACAACGATGTCGTGGTCTGCCGCCGCTGCGGTAAACGACATGCCGGTGGTCAGAGACAGCACCATCAGCAGCGCGAGCCACAGGGACAGTAACCTTCTTTTTCCGCTTCTTTTCATTTCTTAAAGCCTCCTTTTTTACATTTTTTACCTTTAAGCTTATTATAACAGATAAATGTAAAATATGGGTATTGTTTTCTTATTTTTTTCTATATTGTGGAACAGGAATGAAGTAAGACGTCAGAAAATCGAGTAGGAGGGAGTGATTAACTCCCGTCCTCTCACACCACCGTGCATACCGTTCGGTACACGGCGGTTTCAACGGTTGACGTGCACGGACTGATAGGCTGTGGCTAAATCATAATAGCCTCT
>NZ_JANFYJ010000571.1:0-267 GCF_024460495.1 Hungatella sp. SL.1.14
TTCGAAGACAACTAGGATGTTGGCTCAGAAGCAGCCACACATTCAAAGAGTGCGTAATAGCTCACTAGTCGAGAGGTCCTGCGCCGAAAATGTCCGGGGCTGAAACACGACACCGAAGCTGTGGAATTGACTTATGGTCAATTGGTAGAGGAGCATTCTTAACTGCGGCGAAGCGTTACCGTAAGGAGGCGTGGAGTGTTAAGAAGAGAGAATGCCGGAATGAGTAGCGAGATGGAGGTGGGAATCCTCCAGGCCGAATATCTAAGG
>NZ_JANFYJ010000572.1:0-267 GCF_024460495.1 Hungatella sp. SL.1.14
TCAAACTCCGGAAACTCGTGACTGATAACTGTCATGGCTGTCAGCCCGGATACCATATAATCTTCCCGCGGCTCCCCGGCTAGGCTGGCGTGGAAAATTACCGTGTCCGGATTGTTCCGGCCAAACTCCAAAGTCAGTCCGAAACATTTATACCGCGCTTCCAGGCTGATTTCTACGGCAGGATTAACCGCAAACGTCCCGTCAGCGCCGGCCACAGCCTCCGAGATATAACCGGTGTTTAGATATGCCTTCCCTGTCTCCTGACGC
>NZ_JANFYJ010000573.1:0-265 GCF_024460495.1 Hungatella sp. SL.1.14
ACCCCATCCCTATTTTACCACAAAAAGCTAAAAAAGGCTATATATTAAAACAAAATATTTGACAAAAAAATATAAGCCAGTAGCGGCTTAGTGGCTAATTTTCTATGATTAGGGTGTCAAAGACCCGTGTTATCCGGTGAAGAAAAAATAGAATATGGAACTTTACAGGAGCCGGGTATGCTGTATTCAGGATACCCGGCTCTTTTCAGCTTCACGGCCGTGATACACCGGGTAAATTGTCTTTTCCAGCCCGAGATGATATAAT
>NZ_JANFYJ010000574.1:0-265 GCF_024460495.1 Hungatella sp. SL.1.14
CGGAGTTTTTCACACCAGGCCATGCGGCCCTGTGCGCTTATGCGGTATTAGCAGTCATTTCTAACTGTTATCCCCCAGTGTAAGGCAGGTTACCCACGCGTTACTCACCCGTCCGCCGCTAAGTCAATTTCAAATCCGTCCGAAAACTTCATCGAAACCGCTTCGCTCGACTTGCATGTGTTAAGCACGCCGCCAGCGTTCATCCTGAGCCAGGATCGAACTCTCATGTTAAATGATTCGTTTGATCCGGGGTCAAAATCAACTA
>NZ_JANFYJ010000575.1:0-262 GCF_024460495.1 Hungatella sp. SL.1.14
GAGCAGGTGGGTGCCAGATTATTTATGGGGGTGTAGCTCAGTTGGGAGAGCACCTGCCTTGCAAGCAGGGGGTCAAGAGTTCGAATCTCTCCATCTCCATTCGGTATGAAGGAAGGAAGCCGTAAGGCAGCCGGAAGTCATGCCAGCATGTACCTTGAAAACCACATATTGAATATATCTAGAAAAGTTGAAACAGAGGAGAGGTTCGCAAGAACATCAAACCTGTGGAAAACAATTCAAGACATCCGAGGTGTTATATCGT
>NZ_JANFYJ010000576.1:0-259 GCF_024460495.1 Hungatella sp. SL.1.14
TGCCAAGCGATATCTCTATGCTTGCAGATATTTCTGGAATTCTGTATGGATCCTCTAACGCTGGCTGGACTGGAAACATGGATTCCGGCCTTTCTGCCTTTGGATTGAAATTTAAACGGACTACCTCTTGGGCAGGCGATGGTGCTGCTTTGGAAATGGATTCAGGAATCTCACGGCATGCTTTCTTTCTGAGTCTGCTGACCCAGTTGTAAAAGGTCCCGGGATGAATCCCATGTTCCTTGCATCACTGAAAATCAGT
>NZ_JANFYJ010000577.1:0-256 GCF_024460495.1 Hungatella sp. SL.1.14
GACCGCCCCAGTCAAACTCCCCACCTGACATTGTCCCCCGGCCAGGTCATGGCCGCAGGTTAGAAACCCAATACCGCAAGGGTGGTATCCCAACAATGGCTCCAGTAAGACTGGCGTCCTACCTTCTCTGCCTCCCACCTATCCTGTACATGCAGTACCGAATCCCAGTATCAAGCTGGAGTAAAGCTCCATGGGGTCTTTCCGTCCTGGCGCAGGTAACCAGCATCTTCACTGGTACTTCAATTTCACCGGGTGC
>NZ_JANFYJ010000578.1:0-256 GCF_024460495.1 Hungatella sp. SL.1.14
TCCCACAAGGTTTCTCGTGTCTCGTGGTACTTTGGAACATGCTCGCTCTCTTCTGGTTTCACATACGGGGCTTTCACCCTCTGTGGCCGGTCTTTCCAGGACCGTTCTGTTACCATACGAGTCACTTGATGCAGTCCATAACCCCTGGGTGCACGCACCCAGGTTTAGGCTCCTTCCATTTCGCTCGCCGCTACTCTGGAAATCGAGTTTTCTTTCTTTTCCTCCGCCTACTTAGATGTTTCAGTTCAGCGGGTTC
>NZ_JANFYJ010000579.1:0-255 GCF_024460495.1 Hungatella sp. SL.1.14
TTTTCCTTCCAGACAATGCCGCAATATTTGGCAAGTGCATCATTGTTTTTAAAACATTTGATAGTGCCGATTTCAGCAAGAATGCCACTGGCATAAACCTTGCCGATTCCGGGAACCGAGTTGAGGACCTGGTACTCGGTAGGATTCAGCCCTTTCACCGTTCTTAAAATAGCATCATCAATTGCTTTGAGCTCCTTTTCAAATGCATTGATGCAGTTAAAGGAACACCCGATCGAGACTGTCAAAGGTTCATAA
>NZ_JANFYJ010000058.1:0-4944 GCF_024460495.1 Hungatella sp. SL.1.14
TATGCCATAAGAGAAAACGGAGAGATGAGAGTCGCTTCGTTTTTATAGAATAAGCGCGAGTGGCTCAGTGGTGGAGTACAACCTTGCCAAGGTTGGGGTCGCGGGTTCGATCCCCGTCTCGCGCTCTTCTGAAAACCTAGTGTTTATGCGGGTTCCCGAGTTTCGGGAACTCGCTTTTTGTTTACATAATGCAACTTGCTTAAAGTTTTTGCTTAAAGTTTTCATTGTTCGTCTTACTATCATAGTGCATTTCTGACCCCCTTTTCTCTTGCCTCGAGCTTCCCTGAAGCGTATCCGTTAATTAAATCCATCTGCATATCAGTTTCGGCCTGCGCGTAAAACTGCATAAGCGTCTTAGGGCTGTTACCCATTACTGAGGAGATAAGAGCGGCATTCGGGCAACGCCGCATATTATTTGTGGCGAAGCTTGTGCGGAGTCCGTACAATGTGATTTCAGGCAACAGAAATGCCCCTTCTGGCAGTTCTCCGTGTTCTTTCTTATATTCCTTCATCTGGCGGTTATGTGCCCTTAAAAGCCGCTTAAAAGCCTCTCCGTACTGATGAGGTTTGATTGGATTGCCATTTTGGCTTACAAAAAGATAATCATTGTCCCCCCACGAGTGATCTACCATATGATTTTTCCGTTTCCATATCAAGCGCCGGTGAATAATATCGTATAAATATTTGGGTATCGGTGGCGTCCGGTGTGATCCGCCGGTTTTAAGATCGGTATCCACTTCCCAATTGTCATACCCTTTTTCAAAATCGATCATATACGTGGGCTTGCTGTTTAAACCGTTTTCTCGCAGGCCGCAGACTTCCCCGGGCCGTGCGCCCAGGAGAGCGGAGATCACGAACATGGGATAATAATGTGATGCCCTGACGTCTGGCAGATCGAGAAAATAAGTGACTATGTCATCGTTCCAGGTGACTTTCTTTTTTCTCGGCACTTTACACCGTTTAATACCTTTTACTGGATTACTGGTAATGCACTTAAGCGGATCAATGGCAAATCCGAATAAGTTTACCAGAACCGTGATGCATTTATTTACTGTCTCTGGGCTATGCTTTTCCTTCATGGCATTTACATACCGCTGTATATGTATACTTGTAATATCAGATATGGCTCTGTCTCCGAACACTTCCTGTATATAATCGCCGTAAAACTGTGCGTATACATTCCATGTGCTGTTAGCATATACTGGTGGTTTCGTGGACTCGTGCCATAATTTATATACCTCGTCCACCTTTTCGGATTTTTTTGCCTTCGGAGCAGGGGCCCGGCCGGCCTCGATCTCCAGTATGATTCTTGCCTCGTCCTTTTTGGCTTCTGGTTTGGAATCGCGCATGGGGCCGGTAATGGCCCGCTTCTCTTCAGCGTACCATACATTGGCGAAATACCTCGTTTTTGTTTTCCCGGTCTTTTTTGATATATAATTACTTTCCTGAATACTCATTGCATCATCCTTCTTTCTGGCCTTAAAGCCTTATTTTAAGCGCAAAAAATACACCATACCGGTTTACAGTAGGTGCACGAAATGATACAATATAAGTGCTCTATAATATTGTATCGGCCCCTATGCCGGTATGTCTGTTTATACCCTCTGTGCGACCAACACAGAGGGTTTAATAATTTGTAAGAAATCCACCAGAACAAATGTTCTGAAAAGGGTTGATTTTTAGTCCTAATAGTAATATAATTTTTATAGAACAAAACAGAACATATGTTCTGATCTGCTATCCCACATAATGTGTCATACTTCCTTTCCCGGTGTTGATGCATGGCATTTTCAGAATATTGTGCTTTTTGAACAAAAATACTGGCAAAAAATGGAAAATACCAGAATTTGCCAATAGCTATTGTACTATAAAATATACAAAATAAACAATTTTGTGTTATAATATATGTATAGTACATACAATTTACTGGTATTCTCGGAAAGGGAGGTACATATTTATGACAACTGATGATATAAAAATCCTAACTATTCAACGTATAGAGGCTAGTGATGATATAGAATATATACTTGCTGTCTATACTTTTGCTAATTCCTATCCAGATAATAGCAGGTCGGATAAAATTAAATGTCCTCAGAACGCTGCTTCAAATTGTTAAGAAAATCAAGCCCCCATTCTATTAAAACTTTACGGTTAGCAGGGTCCAGTTTGCTATATGTATCAACGAATGCTTCGAAAACTGGATCCTTCTGACCTAATAATACAGCGGCCTTAGCTATAAGGTCGTTTTTTGGTGGGGCTGTAAACATATCACCTTCTCCAGTGCGGAGCCATTCTTCGTTGACGTTAAATGTTTTACACATATTATTAATTACTGAACTCGATGGATTCCGTCTTCCGGTTTCATAATTTGTAAGAACATTAGCTGTTGTTCCTATTTTTTCTGCAAATGTCTGTTGAGTTAAATCTAAATCTTTTCTAATTTTTTTAATTCTATCTTTCATTTCCATCTTATTATCACCACCTTTTATGTTATAAGTATAAACCATAAATACGTCATTGTCAAGAAAATACGTCAATGACGAAAAAATATATTGACAAATCCGTCAAAGAAGAGTATGATAACGTCATAGACGATAGAAAGCGAGGTGAAAGACATGGCAGACTTAAAAAACATTCCAGTGGAAGACAAAGAATTACAGACTATAGCAGAAATCTATAAGAGTCTTCAGGATACTAATCGGAACTTATGGCTTATGAATGGAAACATATTGCTTGCTAGCCAGAATGCTCATAAGAAGAATCGCTGTAGCAGCAGAAAAACAGACAGATAAGTGCACGTTGACAATTTAATCGGAGGTGAGAGAGATGTGGAAAATATTTATTTGGCTTTTGAACTGTAAGAAACACGATTACGTGAAAGCGGTTAAGCATCAAGGCATGACTTACGTTGTTAAAATTGAAAAATATGAATCTACAGATATGCTTATTAGAAAAATGAAAGAAGCCCTGGAGGCTGAAGCATCCAAGGCTTCTTAAATTAGATTCTGTAATTGTCGAGACCAGATAGCTCAGGATATGCATCACGGAATTTGTCGGCAATAGAATTGTAGAGCTGAATATCCTGATCCAGATTTTCTTTTGAGATTGGACAATCTGGCATAGCTTTTAGTGCTTCAAGTTTGTGGGCCTCTTTACGAAAATGTCCGTAAATGAAAAGAGCATCTGTATTAGATAAATTGACTTCCATAGAAATCTCCTTTCTTTAGTATTTCAGCATGGCAGTGCTGATATTTACATTATAGATGGAGATGGAAAGTTTTACAAGATATAAGGAGGTGATAACCGTGGGAATCGAAGACCGTCTTAACCGACTGGAGGAAGAAAACGCAGCGTTGAAAGACCGCGTTGCGTATCTGGAAGCCGTAGGGCTGGATGAGTTTCTTCCACCGAAAGCCATAGCGGTTAAAATGCATTGCTCGAAGTCAACCGTACTCAACTATATTAAGAGTGGCAGGATACAGGCCACACGGAAGTTGGGGGACTGGCGGATACCGACGAGTCAGTTTTACAGAGAGGATTCAAAGACCGCGATACCAAGCGTGGAATCTGAATCGATAATCCGGTCACGGAAGAGGAAAGTACCGGAGAAAGAAGCAACCATGAAAGATATTGTTTTTGGTGGGAAGGGGTGAGACGAGTGAGAGAAGACCTGAATAATATTGGTATTGTAGTCCTTGATTACATGTACCGGTTTAGTGGGCTGGAAGTCGAGATCAACGACGGGCGGATAGTAGACCATACATACATGTGGGATAGAACGGAGGCAGAAAGATGAGCAAGCGCAAGAATGGTACATACAGAGCCGCAGCGGCCGCCGGCCTGAATCCGCATAACTGGGGAAACGGCAAGGCAAGAAAAAAGCCGCGTGAGGTACGAACTCACAGCGGCAATCAAGAAAAAACTTTACAAGCCAATGATACCATGCGGACCGCAGAAAATCAAGAGGGTGACAAGAAATGAGATATCAATGTGATGCATGTGGTTGTTATCTCGATCCGGGAGAAGGTCGAACATGTGACGAGTGCCAGCGGAAAGCAGAACAGCGACACAGGATCACGGAGCGGATACGACTGAACGGACAACAGTATGAAATGAATATGGAGGAACTGATATGTCAGAATTGAAATTTGAGGTCGTACAGACCGCAGGCGTTATTAATGCAAATTTTGAAGAATATGAGCAGCAGATCAAAGCTGAAGTATCGGAATATGAAGGTGCTTTATTTACAGAAGATTCTAAAGCGTTTGGAAAAAAAGTAATTGCAGAAATGAGAAAAAAGCGGGCGAGTGTTGTTGAAGCGACCCGTCAGGTAAAGACGGAATGGCTGAAACCGTATGATGAATTTAAGGTACAGGTTGATGGTCTATTACAGTACGTAGACAAGCATATTAACGACATTGACAGCCAGCTTAAGGAAATGGAAGCTGTCAGGGTGGCGAAAAGAAAGGCAGATATCCAGGCGTTATATGACAGCGTGATCGGGGAGATGCTGGAATACCTTCCTCTGGAAAAAATCTATGATTCAAAATGGGAAAATGCATCTGTCAAATTACCAGCGGTTAAAAAGGCTATGATAGAGGTGATCGGCAAGTCATACGAAGAGGTTACGACCATTAAAAATATGGATTCCGAGGCGGTCCCCAAAGCGCTGGAGATGTACAAGCGTGATCTGAGTCTTGCGAATGCCGTCAAGTATATCAACAACTACGAATCCCAGCGTCTCGAAATCCTCCGCAGAGAGGAAGAGAAAAAACGTGATCTTGAAATCGAGAGAATCCGTCGTGAGGAACGTGATAGGGTAGCTCAGGAACAGCAGATCAGAGAAGAGACGCGCCGGGAGACGGTAGATGAGTTGAAATCTGTTGATGAATCACTTGCCGGAGTCTGGCCGGTTGCACCGGAAGCAAAAAAAGTTATATATAC
>NZ_JANFYJ010000580.1:0-255 GCF_024460495.1 Hungatella sp. SL.1.14
TTTCGACCTCGCCTTAGGCCCCGACTTACCCAGAGCAGATCAGCTTTACTCTGGAAACCTTAGATATTCGGCCTGGAGGATTCCCACCTCCATCTCGCTACTCATTCCGGCATTCTCTCTTCTTAACGCTCCACGCCTCCTTACGGTAACGCTTCGCCGCAGTTAAGAATGCTCCTCTACCAATGTATTGCTACATTCCACAGCTTCGGTGTCGTGTTTCAGCCCCGGACATTTTCGGCGCAGGACCTCTCGACT
>NZ_JANFYJ010000581.1:0-255 GCF_024460495.1 Hungatella sp. SL.1.14
TGGATCTCCTTCATTTTGCTCTTTGTGATGAATTCAAAGTCTGTCTCAATCCCGCTGGTACTATGGAGCGCATCCGTCAGCTTTGTCCTTTTGTACAGTGGCATGAATCCTTGTCCGCCAACATCTGCAAATTGAAATTTTCTGAGCGTTTCCAGAATCTCGCTGCAGGTATATTTCTTTTCCAGTTTCTTTTCTAACAGACGGTAGACCAGCAGCGATATGAAGCAGATTAGGAAATGGGCTTTGATCCGGTCC
>NZ_JANFYJ010000582.1:0-255 GCF_024460495.1 Hungatella sp. SL.1.14
CGGGAAATAAATTAGCTAGTTAGTTGATTTTGACCCCGGATCAAACGAATCATTTAACATGAGAGTTCGATCCTGGCTCAGGATGAACGCTGGCGGCGTGCTTAACACATGCAAGTCGAGCGAAGCGAATCTTCGGAAGTTTTCGGATGGAAGAGGATTTGACTTAGCGGCGGACGGGTGAGTAACGCGTGGGTAACCTGCCTTACACTGGGGGATAACAGTTAGAAATGACTGCTAATACCGCATAAGCGCACA
>NZ_JANFYJ010000583.1:0-255 GCF_024460495.1 Hungatella sp. SL.1.14
ATCCTTCCTTCTCCGCAGACGCACTTATCAGCCCATACGCCTTTCCATCATACTCTACAGTCTGGCCTTCTGCCGTCACACGGTTTCCTGCAGCAAGGTTCACGATCAGGTCTTCTTCCGTATAACGGATCTCATAGTTGCTCTTATAATCCTTTGCCTTCTCGTCTGCTGCATCAGTTCCGGCCGCCACCACACGGTACGAAGACACGGTATTCGCTGTCCTTCCTGCCTCTGTTATGCTTCCGCTTACATAGA
>NZ_JANFYJ010000584.1:0-255 GCF_024460495.1 Hungatella sp. SL.1.14
TTATGAACCTTTGACAGTCTCGATCGGGTGTTCCTTTAACTGCATCAATGCATTTGAAAAGGAGCTCAAAGCAATTGATGATGCTATTTTAAGAACGGTGAAAGGGCTGAATCCTACCGAGTACCAGATCCTCAACTCGGTTCCCGGAATCGGCAAGGTTTATGCCAGTGGCATTCTTGCTGAAATCGGCACTATCAAATGTTTTAAAAACAATGATGCACTTGCCAAATATTGCGGCATTGTCTGGAAGGAAAA
>NZ_JANFYJ010000585.1:0-255 GCF_024460495.1 Hungatella sp. SL.1.14
GGGTTCTTTTCACCTTTCCTTCACAGTACTATGCGCTATCGGTCACTAAGGAGTATTTAGCCTTGGGGGGTGGTCCCCCCGACTTCCCACAAGGTTTCTCGTGTCTCGTGGTACTTTGGAACATGCTTGCTCTCTTCTGGTTTCACATACGGGGCTTTCACCCTCTGTGGCCGGTCTTTCCAGGACCGTTCTGTTACCATACGAGTCACTTATTGCAGTCCGTAACCCCTGGGTGCACGCACCCAGGTTTAGGCT
>NZ_JANFYJ010000586.1:0-255 GCF_024460495.1 Hungatella sp. SL.1.14
GGCAGCAAATGAAAAAGTAACGCTGACGTATGATAAAGCGGCAGAAGATGCAGCGGCAGTCATGCCGAATACCGAAGAAACGGTACTGAGTGGCCAGAGTCTTAAAGATGCAGGAAAAGGACTTGGAGTCACAAGCCGTCCAGGTTATACGTTTGCAGGCTGGTATACAGAAGCAACCGGTGGAAGACGATTCACCCAGGAAGATAAGATCACGGAAAGCATGACCGTTTATGCGAGATGGACTGCAAATAATGA
>NZ_JANFYJ010000587.1:0-255 GCF_024460495.1 Hungatella sp. SL.1.14
GTAATTTCGGCCCCGGTCTCGCAATCAACAAATTTTGCAATGCCCTTAACATAATACCGGTCCCCTATCTGCTCTATCTCATCGTTGAGGAAAAGCACAGCATTCACAGATTTTAAAAGCGGTTTTACGGCCTCCTGTATGTCCTCGCAGTTACGATAATAATATTTCCCAAAGAGATTATACTGGCTTTTCGGTACTTTGAGTTCCTGCTGTACTTTCAGCAACTTCTCATACACATTCATTACACGGCTATCG
>NZ_JANFYJ010000588.1:0-255 GCF_024460495.1 Hungatella sp. SL.1.14
GAAGGAAGGATCTACGCTGCTGTATTCAACCAACGGAACAGAATACAGTGAGACGGCCCCGACCTTTACGGAAGCAGGAACACATACCGTATACGTAAAGGCGACGAATCCGAATTACAAGGAAACCAAAGCCGTAAGTGCGGCGGTAGTGATCAGGCCGAGAAATGTGACCATCACGGTGAACAGCGCGTCAAAGACGTATGGAACTAAGGATCCGGAGTTTACAGGAAACTATGATGACCTGGTAAGCAGCGG
>NZ_JANFYJ010000589.1:0-255 GCF_024460495.1 Hungatella sp. SL.1.14
GTAATTTCGGCCCCGGTCTCGCAATCAACAAATTTTGCAATGCCCTTAACATAATACCGGTCCCCTATCTGCTCTATCTCATCGTTGAGGAAAAGCACAGCATTCACAGATTTTAAAAGCGGTTTTATGGCCTCCTGTATGTCCTCGCAGTTACGATAATAATATTTCCCAAAGAGATTATACTGGCTTTTCGGTACTTTGAGTTCCTGCTGTACTTTCAGCAACTTCTCATACACATTCATTACACGGCTATCG
>NZ_JANFYJ010000059.1:0-4581 GCF_024460495.1 Hungatella sp. SL.1.14
TTAGTTTCATATTAATTCCTTTCTGCATCTTGCAATAGAAAAGCCCCGGGATTCCTCCCAGAGCTTCAGTCGCATCATTATTCTGTTGTTTGCTATTCCACCCACTGCACCTCAAGATTGCCCTGTGCAAGGTTGTTCGTTACCATCAGCGCCCCATATGTCTCCATATCAGCCTTTGACGGGTTAAGCATATAGGCCAGGCCGCCGATCGCAACGTATCCAGTAACCATGTTCCCGGAATCATTCACGTAAAACCACTTATTCTTATACTTAATCCATCTGGATTTCTGCAACTCCCCATTGATCGTGAAATGCCAGTTCCCGGCGCCGTCCTCGAAGCTCTTTACCTCGTCCACCTGGCCGCGGATCCGCAGGCAGAAGTCCGTCCATAACTCCGGGCTGTCCATCATCTTGCGCGGGCACCATTTACGTTTGGCATCATAGTGCCGGATCACCCGATCAGCAGGGATCCCCGTCTCCTGAATCAGATGCTGTACCAGATCTACGCAGTTAAGCCGCGCCTTGTCGTAGCTACTGTCAGGATTAACGCATATCTCGATATTGATCGTGTTGTTGTTATTGACTCCAGCCACCAGCGGCGTGCCGTACTGCTTGCCGACGGCCCATGCTCCGTCCGTGTGGTTGAGCGTCTGGTAGATCGCCACGTCGTCAACGTAATAGTGCACTGATGTATCCAGGTTGCCGTTGTTGTGTGCCCTGGAATGAGCTGCAGCACCTGCTCCGCGGTTAAAATTGTCCGTCTCGTGGATCACGATGTACTTTGGGTGATTCTGGCTTGCGTAGCAATTGATCTGTTTGATTTGTTTTGTAATTGGTAACATAATTGTCCTCCTTCAAAAAGAAAAGGGCCGGAATTCCAGGCCCATAAAAAGTTGTGATATTACAACCGTTGCGAGATCGCAACAGCTCCGGCTCTAACCCTGCCGGCCGGGAGATGCAGGATCACGCTCCTTTCAGGCAGCATTGTCCAATTCCGGTAATCCGGCTACACTGGTAAGCAGAGACAGAACTCCAGCCAGTACCGACGCACTGATTACCATCGGGCCATTGACATCTCCCAGAACGGCCGCTGTACCGATCGTGGCTACTGCGGTCTGTGCCATAGTCTTAATTGCTCTGATTCCTGCAGCTTTGATCCATCTCTTTGTTTTTTCGTTCATATCAAAATCCTCCTCTACTTAATAAATACAAAATACCAGCCGCCACCGCGGTTCCGATGGAGCTGGTAATTGATGTAAAAAATGTTTTTTTCGTTGCCGACCACTGCTTTGCCGGTTCCTTTTCCAAAATTTCTACTTTGTCCTTTAATTCTGATACATTCTCATTTGTATATTTCACCTCACCAATCAACTCCACCATAGTCTTAGACATTGTATGGATCTCATTAATAACCGGCTTCAGATCATCTATCTGGTGAGTATTACTCTTTGATCGCTCTTCGACTTTTGTCAAACGCTCAATGAACTCCGTTTCAATCACATATGGCACCGTCCTTTCAAAATAATTTATATCGCGGCCTCTCCTCACCCCACCACCAGTACCGCAGCCAATCGTCCAGGACGATTCCAGCCAAGCTTACCGGCAGCCACAGAAGGCAATACTGCAGGCAGATCTGACCGAGTATATTACCAGACAGCCCGCTGTAATCCCAGATATTCCAGCCCAACCACAGGTTGACTATGCAGCCTGTAATAAACTCCAGGGCTGTTACGATGGCCACGCCGATCAGAATCTGCTTCCACATCGGCATATCCCATGGTAACACCTCATTAATCAGCCCCAGCGCCACGAAACATATACCGCCCAACAGGAACATGGTCCAGTGGCTCCGGCCACGCCAGATCAGCTCCAGAGCCACATACAACAGACCGCCGGTAGCCATCAACACCAGGTACTTACGCAGGATCAGCGCCATCTGCAGCACCTCCCGTTTGCGCAGCTATCTGAGTCAGATATGACTGCAGCACCTCTGACTGGTATGCCGGAGGGACATCTGCTCCGTAAAAGATTGTCTGTACCTCTTCACCGGTCTGGCAGCCGGAGATCCACATATTAATCGCATTACAGTAGGTCGTATGGTAACTGACATGCCACATAGCTGCTGTGATAATGGCCTGCATATCTGCCGCGGTGTAATACCGGCATGGCTGGCCGTCTGCATGGTACTCAATCTGAGTAGCGCCAGAAGTTACCTGAATCTGCTTACCAAAGAGGTTCAGCTGGTCCTCAATCGTCAATGCGAAATGGTCTGTACTGCCATCTGATAACGGGACATTAACGCCCTGATAGATCATCTGCTGGCAAGCTGCGGATATCTCCCGGCGTTTTGCGGCCTGCAGCTCCTCCAGTGTTGGAACATATGGCTCTGGCGGGTTCCCTGGCCCCTCCGGCGTCTCTGGGGCTGTGTAGACGCTGCCATCATTAGACAGGTACACGGTCTTACCCTCGTCGCGGTAAACTGTGTCATAACCTGTCAGAGTAGTTGCTTCCGTGCCATCGTCCGTGTAGATGGTGATATCCCCCCATACAGATGGCATGGTATCAGGAAATACAAGCTGCATAACATTTCCTGACACCGGACGGATAGACTCGATCTCAAAAAGAGCCTCCTGTTTACCGATTCTAATTTTTTCCATGATTTTTTACTTCCTTTCTTATTTTTAGATATATAAAAAGGCCCTTTGAGGGGCCAGAATTTTCAAAATTATATGATCGACTAAGTGATATAGTGATTTAGCTCTTGTCGGTAATGTTGACGGCATGGAATTTGGAACCGACGGCGAAAAAAGATATTTTGTTTTTAAGCATAATGACGACTCCAAATCATCACTGGAGTTTTACAATAATGGTATCAATTTGGTAAGATATGATCCACAAACAGCAAAATGGGAAATTATATGGTCAATACCGGTTCCGGTAAAATGATCATTTGTTTCCGATGGCGACCCAGATTAATGTAATCTCCTTATTTATCCAATGCTGCCCCGCTACGTTTACGGATACTGAAAATCCGGTAGAATTAATTTCCCGTACGCTGGCTGAGCATTGATCATATGAATACGCTACCGTAGGAATTACAAAAATATCGTTATCTGCAAAGGTATAACCAAATGGTATATTGCAATTTCCATACTCGTCAGTAGTTACTACGCAGTATGCGTTCCATATTATTTTTTTGTTACCAATAACCATCACCGCTAAATCACTATATCATTTAGCGCTCATATCACCCCCATATTGCCCGTTTCCTGCTTTCATACATGCATCAAGGTAAACTTAATAAAGCGACCCGAAAAGCCCGCTTAAAATCAACCTCAGTTACTATTAATTATGCATATTTTCTATGTGATGCCTGGACACTCTCCGTTTTAACGGTGCAGTATATCATCGTCGTATCCAGTTTCTCGTGTCCCAGGAACTCCTTGACCTGCTCGATCGGCATTCCACGGGATAAGAGATCCGTTGCAATTGTACGGCGAAACCGATGCGGGTGTACTCCCTCAACACCGGCTCTCCGCCCCAGCTGGCGGAGCATATACTGCACTCCAGCTACCGTCAATCGGCCATGAGGTCGATCCAGTGTAGCAAAGAGCGGCCGACTCTGTAATTCCTCTATGGTTATTCCTTCATTCTCGCAGCGCGTTCGCAGATAACGGCGCAAATAAAACTTAGCTCCATCAGTCAAATATGTCTTTCTCTCTTTGCTTCCCTTACCATATACAATCAGTTCCTGCTTTCCCATCTCAATATCACCCACATTAAGCGATACCAGTTCTGATACTCTGACGCCAGTGGAATATAGGAACTCCACCAGCGCCCGATCCCGCAACTCCTGACAACCTGTCCGCAGCGCCTCCATCTCAGCCGCCGAGAATGGCTTTTTAATCGTCTTCTCGATCTTTAATAGACCTACCTTTTTAACTGGATTACTGCTCACCATGTCTTCCGTGATCAGGAAATCCCAGAAGCTGGACAGGTAATGGAGCCGTGTCTGCATTGTTGACATCTTAATCCCCCGGCGCTCCCTCATTACACCGTAGTAGTACCGCAGATCCATGCCAGTGATATCCTCCAGACGCTTCCCCAGGAAATCCAGCATATTGCAGATCTCCCGGGTGTACTGCTTAAGCGTGTTGTTCTGCCGGTTTACCGCCTTCTTCGAGGCCACGAACATCCGGATCTTCGCCTCGTCACCGTCCTCGCCTGTAGCTGCCAACTCAGTGCACTGTTCCGCCACCTCTAATCCATGGAAATTGACGTACAAGACATTGCTTAAGTGCTCCAGCTGATCCTGGCTAAGATGCGGCGCCATCTCATTAACTACATTTTCAAGTATCTTTTCTACCATATAAATAAGCCCTCCTTCACTGATTATTGTAAAGGGTAGGGCCTTATATCGTCCACCGATCATGTTCGTTACTAAGTAAAATAGTGATTTAGCAAAAGCAGTCTACTCAAGTAATCTTATGGCTCCTAGTGATGGCCCTGTTTTTCTCCGCTGGGATGTTGATACGTTAAATACACCCTTCAAAGCAGGACTTACATATAATACTGCTGGAT
>NZ_JANFYJ010000590.1:0-255 GCF_024460495.1 Hungatella sp. SL.1.14
CCCACAAGGTTTCTCGTGTCTCGTGGTACTTTGGAACATGCTCGCTCTCTTCTGGTTTCACATACGGGGCTTTCACCCTCTGTGGCCGGTCTTTCCAGGACCGTTCTGTTACCATACGAGTCACTTACTGCAGTCCATAACCCCTGGGTGCACGCACCCAGGTTTAGGCTCCTTCCATTTCGCTCGCCGCTACTCTGGAAATCGAGTTTTCTTTCTTTTCCTCCGCCTACTTAGATGTTTCAGTTCAGCGGGTTC
>NZ_JANFYJ010000591.1:0-255 GCF_024460495.1 Hungatella sp. SL.1.14
GACGGCATGGGAGAGCAGGTGGGTGCCAGATTTTACAAAAGGGCTTATAGCTCAGCCGGTTAGAGCGCACGCCTGATAAGCGTGAGGTCGGTGGTTCGAGTCCACTTAAGCCCACTACTTAACTCCCGGGAGATAAGTAAGTGGAAAGAAACAAAAGAATAAAGGGATTGCCTGAAAAGGGAAGACCAGCATCCGGTATTTGACATAAATATGGGGGTGTAGCTCAGTTGGGAGAGCACCTGCCTTGCAAGCAGG
>NZ_JANFYJ010000592.1:0-255 GCF_024460495.1 Hungatella sp. SL.1.14
TTATCGTTCCGCTTAGCGCACCATTAAATTTTAGCGTATGGTCATACACCCGCAGGAGCAGGCCCGGCACATATTTATTTTCCAGGAATGCTATGTCGTTGGCGTCAATCCTCGGTTCCCCGCGGTAATGAAGGTCATACTCCCGGTCTGCACGCATGTAGTCTCCGACCCAGTCCGCCAGATCAGCCGCATGAACGACATCGGACACCAGCGGGTTCTCCCACTGTTCCAATCTCCCGGTTGGATTCAACCGCC
>NZ_JANFYJ010000593.1:0-255 GCF_024460495.1 Hungatella sp. SL.1.14
TACACCGTCTCATCCGCAATTCCCGATGTTCCATCTGCATTTGCCGTAATCCGGTACTTTCGGGCTCCGTCGAATAATGCATCTTTGTAATTCGTCTTTAACTTCACTAAATAACGCCTCCATTCAATGTAAACGCCAGTATCTTCCGACCATTCAGTCTACTTTGTATATTACTGTAGATAAGTCTGCACGCCTCTTCAATTCGGTTGAGTTCCTGCCAGTCGATAAATGGCTGATTGTCATAAAACGTCTTCT
>NZ_JANFYJ010000595.1:0-255 GCF_024460495.1 Hungatella sp. SL.1.14
GGAGTTTTTCACACCAGACCATGCGGCCCTGTGCGCTTATGCGGTATTAGCAGTCATTTCTAACTGTTATCCCCCAGTGTAAGGCAGGTTACCCACGCGTTACTCACCCGTCCGCCGCTAAGTCAATTTCAAATCCATCCGAAAACTTCATCGAAACCGCTTCGCTCGACTTGCATGTGTTAAGCACGCCGCCAGCGTTCATCCTGAGCCAGGATCGAACTCTCATGTTAAATGATTCGTTTGATCCGGGGTCAA
>NZ_JANFYJ010000596.1:0-255 GCF_024460495.1 Hungatella sp. SL.1.14
TACACCGTCTCATCCGCAATTCCCGATGTTCCATCTGCATTTGCCGTAATCCGGTACTTTCGGGCTCCGTCGAATAATGCATCTTTGTAATTCGTCTTTAACTTCACTAAATAACGCCTCCATTCAACGTAAACGCCAGTATCTTCCGACCATTCAGTCTACTTTGTATATTACTGTAGATAAGTCTGCACGCCTCTTCAATTCGGTTGAGTTCCTGCCAGTCGATAAATGGCTGATTGTCATAAAACGTCTTCT
>NZ_JANFYJ010000597.1:0-255 GCF_024460495.1 Hungatella sp. SL.1.14
AGCCGGGACGGCTTGTAATTCCAAGATCTTTTCCTGCATTTGCAAGACTCTGGCCGCTCAGCACCGTCTCTGTCGTGTTCGGAAGCACTGCTGATGCATCTTCTGCATCCTTATCATACGTCAGGGTTACATTAGCATTCGGGATCCACATTGCGTAGACGGTCATACTTTCAGCAATAGCTGTTGTTTCTGTAAACTGGCTTCCTGATCCTTCTGTCTCCGTGTACCAGCCTCCGAACGTATAGCCGGGACGGC
>NZ_JANFYJ010000598.1:0-255 GCF_024460495.1 Hungatella sp. SL.1.14
GGTTTGAAATGATCCGGTCTTTTTCATCGTCCTTTGCATTACGCTCTTCGAGCATCTTCTGCAAAGATATGATCAGGTCATTCTGGGTACGGATCGTCATATTTAATTGTGAGATTGTATCCTTCAGCTCCCTGAACTGGATATCCTTTGCACCGGATGCCATGAGTGTCCGCTCCTTTGTTTTATTACTGGTATTTTACCAGAAAACGAAGAAAAAAGCGAATCAGTCCTGGCTGCGCTTTCGTCATAATGACG
>NZ_JANFYJ010000599.1:0-255 GCF_024460495.1 Hungatella sp. SL.1.14
TTTTCGCCAGATCGGGATAACCTCTGCGTGATAACTGTTTCATCGGAACTCATGGTATTTCGAGGGATCCATGGCGGTAAATATCCTGGTTTATCCAGCTTTTATCTGATATCCGGATCGTTTATCCACCGTCATTATGACGAAAGCGCAGCCAGGACTGATTCGCTTTTTTCTTCGTTTTCTGGTAAAATACCAGTAATAAAACAAAGGAGCGGACACTCATGGCATCCGGTGCAAAGGATATCCAGTTCAGGG